>RGCY01000142.1 GCA_009918865.1 Actinomycetota bacterium | reverse complement strand
TGTGCTGAACCTCATCGACACCCCTGGTCACGTCGACTTCACTTATGAAGTGAGTCGCTCGCTTGCCGCGTGCGAAGGCGCTGTGCTACTCGTGGATGCCGCACAAGGAATCGAAGCCCAAACTCTCGCGAATCTCTATCTCGCGATGGAGAACAACCTCACCATCATCCCGGTGCTCAACAAGATTGATCTCCCTGCTGCACAACCGGAGCTTTACGCAGAAGAACTTGCGAACCTCATCGGATGCAAACCTGAAGAAGTGTTGCGCTGCTCAGGCAAGACCGGCGTGGGTGTCCCAGAACTGCTTGAGGAAATCGTTCGCCAAATTCCAGCGCCTGTGGGTGATGCCAACGCGCCAGCACGTGCACTCATCTTTGACTCGGTCTACGACGCGTATCGCGGTGTCGTCACTTATGTGCGCGTGGTGGACGGCCACCTTAAGCACCGAGATCGCATCCTCATGATGAGCACCAAGACCGAACATGAAATGTTGGAAGTTGGAGTTATTTCGCCGGAGCCTGTTCCAAGCCAAGGCATCGGTGTTGGCGAAGTGGGCTACCTCATGACGGGCGTGAAAGATGTGCGCCAGTCGCGCGTCGGCGACACAGTGACCACGTATTCCAAAGGTGCCAACACGCCACTTGGTGGTTACACCGAACCTAAGCCCATGGTGTTCGCGGGTCTGTATCCAATGGATGGCTCGGATTACCCGGCGCTGCGTGACGCTCTAGACAAACTCAAACTCAACGACGCTGCCCTTGCCTATGAACCTGAAACATCGGCCGCACTCGGATTCGGTTTCCGCTGTGGCTTCCTAGGTTTGTTGCACCTTGAAATTGTGCGCGAGCGGCTCGAGCGCGAATTCAATCTCGACCTCATCTCAACTGCACCAAACGTGATTTACCGCGTTTTGATGGAAGACGGTAAAGAACTCATCGTCACGAACCCAAGTGAATTCCCCACGGGCAAAGTCGCTGAAGTTCACGAACCCATCGTGCGCGCAACGATTCTTGCGCCGAATGAATTCGTGGGCACCATCATGGAGTTGTGCCAAAGTCGACGCGGCACCATGACAGCGATGGACTACCTCTCACCCACGCGCGTAGAACTGCGATATGTCCTGCCGCTCGCAGAAATTGTGTTCGACTTCTTCGACGCATTGAAGTCGCGAACTCGTGGGTATGCATCCCTTGATTACGAAACCAGCGGCGAGCAAGAAGCAGCACTGGTCAAAGTGGACATCTTGTTGCACGGTGATGCCGTTGATGCATTCAGTGCCATCGTCCACCGAGACAAGGCTTATGCCTACGGAACACTCATGGCCGGCAAACTCAAAGAACTCATCCCTAGGCAGCAGTTCGAAGTGCCCATCCAAGCTGCAATTGGCACGCGAGTCATCGCACGCGAAACCATTCGCGCCATCCGCAAAGACGTGCTCGCCAAGTGTTACGGCGGTGACATCACTCGTAAGCGCAAACTGCTGGAGAAGCAAAAAGAAGGAAAGAAGCGCATGAAGATGGTCGGGCGAGTGGAAGTCCCACAAGAGGCTTTCATTGCCGCACTGTCCACGTCGGAGTCACCGGACTCCGGCGGCAAGGCGAAGCCGTGATTACTCCCCAATCCGGGGATTCATCGTCTCATCAGTCTGACGTTGCAGAGGCAGCACGCGGTGCTCACATGGAGCAGGCATCGCTGCCGAGTCAAGTCGAACCGGAATCACCACCCTTGGGTGCAGAACCAACCATGAATCTTCAGGCTACTGCCGGCTCACGAGCATTCGCAGTCATCAAGCGCAGCCTCGTCGCGGATGACCCTCTGACGCGTCGCATGACCGCGGCTGCGCTGGTGAATTCATTTGGAAATGGACTACTCGCCACAACCACAGCCATCTACTTCACTCGCTTCGTCGACATCAGCAACCATCAACTCGCGTTGACTTACACAGCGGCTGCAGTGCTCACCATGTTGCTTGCAGTGCCGGTGGGGCGCATTGTTGACGGTGTCCGCCCACGCAAGTTTGCAATCTACGCCATCAGCACGATGGGTGTGCTGAGTCTCACGAACGCTTTTGTGGCGAACCTGCCGCAGTTTGTTTTCGTGCAGTTGCTTTTCACATGTGCAGAAGTTGCGATGCGCGTGAATCAACAGACTTACATCGGTCGGCTTAGGCAAGGAGCAGAGCGCGTAACGATGATGTCCTACCAACGAGCAGTGATGAACCTTGGCTTGGGAATCGGCTCGGTAGTGTCAGGCATCGCACTGACCATCAATCACGCGAATGCTTTCAAAATCTTGTTTGTGCTCGATGCACTCACGTGGTTTGGCAATGCCGCTATTCGCAGCACTCTGCCGGACCTTGAACCCATCGGTAGTCATGCCAGGCAGGGGCGCGCAATCGCATTGCGCGATAGGCGATGGGTCGCGGCATCACTCATCAACGGACTCACTGAAATGCACAACGTGGTTCTCATGATTGGTGTGCCACTGTGGGTTGACCAGTTCACCACAGCGCCCAAGTCGGTAGTCGCCGCCTCATTTCTTGTGAACACGGTGATGGTTGCGGCCCTGCAAGTGCGGTTTGGTCGTGGAACTCATGAGCCCAGACGTGCGGCAGACGCATACATGCGTTCAAGTTGGTGGATTTTCGTAGCCATGGTCCTCTACCCACTCGCCTTCTACCTTGACCAACCGCTCCTAGCAGCCGCAGTGATTCTCGCCGGAGCAGTTCTGCACACCATCGGTGAACTCACAAAATCTGCGGGTGCATGGGGGATTCAGTACGGGCTCGTCCCACCGCAATATCAAGGTCAATATCAAGCGGTATGGATGATGGGTCGGCAAATCAACGACTTACTCGGTCCGCCGCTTGTTGCATTCTTGTGTCTCGGATGGGGGCTGCCCGGTTGGCTCACACTCGGCGGACTCATCGTTGCTCTCGGCATGCTGATGCCGTCTCTGGTTAAGCGGGCACTGCTACAGCAAGAAACCCCTGGTCAGCCGGCGAATTCGTAGAATTAGGTAATCCAGACCCCTCGCATGGCGAGCCGTCGCGTTCGCCGCACGCGCGCCAACCTAGACTTCGGCTGTCTAGGAACGACTGTGACTTGACTGATTTCGTTCGCTTAAGGAGCAAGAATGCTTAGATCCAAGAAATTTGTCGTCGGCCTTTGTGCCGCGGCATTTCTTTCAATCGGGACGCCATCTCTCGCGCAGCCGACTGCAATCACTACCCCCATGATTTCAACGAACTACTCACAGACCTGCGCTGTCGATTCCTTCGGCACAGTGACCTGTTCTGGCTCTGGTTTGGCTGGGGCGTTCACCGTTCCAGGTGACTTGCTGCCAGTTCTCAAGGTGCAAACGGTCATCTTCGGCGCTTGTGTTCTTCAAGTGAACGGCACCGTGCGCTGCTGGGGCGATGCTTTTGCAGGTGTACAGAGCGTGCCAACCGGATTGACCAATGTGACTGACATCGTCGGAAACACGTGGCACATGTGCGCAAAATCAGGCGATTGGGTCTGTTGGGG
>RGCY01000141.1 GCA_009918865.1 Actinomycetota bacterium | reverse complement strand
GTCGCATTTCGCACCGCGCATTGTGGTGCTGACGCCGCAGGTGACCCAGCACGTCATCCTGAATTCGCCGCTTCGAACACAACGGTGGGATGTAAGAAACCGTCGCGTAGATTCGCGATGGCGAGTGCTGTCTCCTCACGGATGACGCCCACCGGTTGAGTTGAGTCAAGCGGCGAGTTTTCGAATGCCGTGTCTGGCGGCATTGACACGGCTCGACCGTGGGCGAGATTGTGAGCGGCGGTCTCATCCACATCAACACAGGCAAGACAGCGACGCATCGCTTGCGTGAGTGACAACACAGCCACGGCATCACCTGGCTCAGGCACAGCGATTGCTTCGCTCTCGCTGAACTGACCACTGCGAGTGCGGCGCAACGACGTCAGGTGACCGCCAACGCCAAGCGCTGCCCCGATATCTCGAGCAAGCGCTCGAATGTAGGTTCCACTGCTGACTGTGAAGAGTGCAGTGACATCAATCCAGCCGTGCTCAGCATCGCGAGAAATGGACGGCACATCAAGACGATGCACGGTGACTTCGCGCTCGGGTAAGGAGACTTCTTCCCCGGCTCGCACTCGTGCATATGACCGCACGCCATCAACCTTCACTGCACTCACGGCACTTGGACGCTGGAAGATGACACCGGTGAATCCGGCGGCAGCGGCCGTGATGGCTGCATCTGAGATTGCGAGCACATCGGCAGCGGCGGCGCGCGTGAGCATCTCCCCTGCCGCATCATCGGTGGCCGTCGTGGCGCCAAGCCGGATAGTGGCGGTGTAGTCCTTGTCGTCACCAACGAGGAACGTCAGCAGACGCGTGCCGCGACCGAAACCGAGGACCAACACACCAGAGGCATCAGGATCCAGCGTGCCTGCATGACCAACCCGCCGCATTCCCAGCACACGACGCATGCGCCCAACAACATCGTGGGAAGTCATGCCTAAAGGCTTGTCGACGATGACAATCCCGTCGGTGTAGTCACTCACAGCGCTGCGGCCAACGCCTGCTGCACTGCAGTCACCGCCTGCGATTCATCGGTGCCCACGGTGGCACCGGCGGCATACCGATGTCCACCACCACCCAATGTGCGCGCAGCAATGCTGACATCCACCGCCCCTTTGCTGCGCAAAGACACTTTCCACCAACCATCATCAGATTGCTTGAGCACCACTGCAACATCGGCTTCAGATGTGATGCGCAGGGCATCAATGACTCGCTCTGCAGAATCTTCAGGTAGACCCAACGATGCGCGGTCAGCGATGCTGACAGTTGTCAGCACCAACCCACGACCATTCAAACTTTCAGGCTGCACCACGGCACGACTCAATGCTGCGCCGAGCATCTGCACAACCGCAAACGGTTCATCGTCATACATCCTTCGCGCGATGTCTGCATGATCAATGCCTGTTGCCATAAGCCGCGCAGCAACTGCGTGAGTCTGTGCAGTTGTGGCTGGGTATTTGAAACAACCGGTGTCAGTGATGAGACCTGCGTAAAGGCAGTGAGCAATGTCCTGGGTGAGTTCAGCGCCGAGTGCGTCCACAACGTCAAGGGCGAGCAGGGTGTTTGCGGCTGCAGCGGGTTCTATGAAGTTCAGTTTGCCAAACCCCGAGTTGCTGCTGTGGTGGTCAATCACCACCGTCATGGCGGCGGCATCGAATAGGTGCTCGTTCGCACCAAGGCGAGCCTTGCTGGAAACATCGCAGCTGACGACGGTGTCATAGGGTCCGGCCGCTGCTGCCTCAGCAGGACTGACCAGCAACGACCCGGACGGTAGAGATTGCAACATGTGAGGCACTGTGAAGGGCTCATCACCAAACGACACCAGCGCCGCACATTCGGGATTGACTGCGATTGCGGCCTTTGCCACCGCAAGGGCAGAGCCAAGGCTGTCAGCATCTGGTGCGACATGCGCCAACACCAGCAGTCGCGATGCCCCACGAACTACCTCAGCCACCTGCGCAGCGCTGCTCATACCGCCGGTTTCCCAGATTCTGATGTGTCTGAGTCGTGGCTACCGGCTTCATGCGAAAGCACAGTCGTCACTTCAGCAGAAGCGCCAGCGTCGTCTAAATCATCATCCTCTTCGTCATCTTCATCTTCATCGTCATCGTGACGGTATGGGTCGGCATCACCAGCAAAGTGAGCATCGGCTGCAATGCGGTGCACTTCTTCATCCGCGGCACGTGCCCGAGCGAGCAGGTCGTCAATCGTGCGCGCAGCACTGGGAATCACATCTGCTTGGAATGTGAGTGTGGGGGTGAACTTCACTCCTGTGAGACGACCCACCTCCGAACGAAGCATGCCCGTCACACTTGCCAGTGCATCTGCAGTGTCTTGCATCGCGGCGTCGTCGCCAAGCACGGTGTAGAACACGGTTGCTTCGCGAAGGTCGCCGGTGACGCGCACATCTGTGACTGTGATGAAGCCAAGACGTGGGTCTTTCACTCGCGTCTCCAACTGCTCCGCGACGATGACCTTGATGCGGTCGGCTAAACGCTTCGCACGCGCCATGTCAGCCATGGCTGCCTCCATCCACTTCCATCTGGGTCGCCCCGATGGTCACATCACTTGCGCGGCTTCTCCCGCATCTCGTAAGTCTCGATGACATCTTCAGACTTGATGTCGTTGAACGACCCGAGACCGATACCGCACTCGAAGCCCTCACGCACTTCCGTGGCATCGTCTTTGAAGCGCTTGAGTGAGTCAATGCTGAGGTTGTTGGCAACCACCACACCATCGCGCAGCAAACGTGCTTTGGAGTTACGGCGAATTTCACCCGAGCGCACCAAGCATCCGGCGATGTTGCCGAACTTGCTGGAGCGGAAGACTTCGCGCACTTCAGCCGTGCCGAGTTGCACTTCTTCAAACTCAGGCTTGAGCATGCCCTTGAGTGCCTGCTCAATTTCTTCGATGGCGTTGTAAATGATGTTGTAGAAGCGCACATCAATGCCTTCGGATTCAGCCAGTTGGCCGACCTTGCCTTCAGGACGCACGTTAAAGCCGATGATGATGGCATCCGATGCGCTGGCAAGCATGACGTCGTTCTTGTTGATTGCGCCCACACCGCGGTGGATGACGCGAAGTTGCACATCTTCACCCACATCGAGTTTGACGAGTGCTTCTTCAAGTGCTTCGACAGAACCGGAGACGTCACCCTTGAGAATCAGGCGAAGTTCTTGCACTTCACCCTTCTCAAGTTGCTTGACGAAGTCCTCCAGCGTGCGACGACCACGAGCCTTGGCAAGCATCGCCGCACGTTCACGCGATTCACGCGCCTGGGCAATCTGGCGCGCGATGCGGTCTTCGGCAACCACCAGGAAGGAGTCACCCGCACCGGGCACGCTTGTCAGACCGAGCACCTGCACCGGACGTGACGGACCTGCCTCATCAACCGTGTTGCCGTATTCGTCGAGAAGCGCGCGCACACGGCCGAAGGCGTCACCGACAACGATGGAGTCACCGGCACGCAACGTTCCGCGTTGCACCAACACCGTGGCCACGGAACCGCGTCCGCGGTCAAGATGGGCTTCGATGGCGACACCTTGGGCGTCTTGGTTCG
>RGCY01000015.1 GCA_009918865.1 Actinomycetota bacterium | reverse complement strand
GCAACAATCCGGCGACGTAACCTGCGTGGGCGCGGTGGGTGTGACTCGCGCGTTGCCTTGCGTGCTTTGCGTTGCTGCTGTGGTGTTGGGGGCAACAGTTGGGTTGCCCTGGGCTGCACACGCGTGTGATCCGCGCCTGCCCCAGGCGACGATTCTTTACGCGGTCTCGGTAGGGGAGTTGGTGCAGGCAGAAGTGCGCGTACCCGCCGAATTTCGTTGGCGAAGGCGTCTGCATTCGCGAAGCGTTGGTCGGCATCACGCTGGGTAGCACGCAGGATGACGGAATCGACGTCGGCACTGATGCCGGCAGCTTTCGTCGATGGAGCCGGCACTTGACCGCGACTATGCGCGAGGGCCAATTGCACAGGGTTCTCGCCCATAAATGGCGGCGCACCCGTGAGCAACTCAAAGCCGACGAGGCCGAGTGAGTAGATGTCGCTGCGCGCGGTGCTTGGTTTGCCCTCAACGTATTCCGGGCTGAGGTAGGCGGCAGTACCTGCGAGTGCGCCGACGCCTGTGAGTCCGGGTCCGATGTCATCGGCTGCGCGAGCCAAGCCGAAGTCTGTCAATTTCACCCGACCTTCATCGCTAATCAAAATGTTCTCCGGTTTGATGTCGCGATGCAGCACACCTGCGTCATGCGCCGCAGCCAAACCGCAATGCTCGCGCGGATTGGCCACGCACCAACTCCATCACGATGAATGCATGTGCACCATCGAGACCTTGATCATGCACCGCCACAACATTGGGATGATTAATCCGGGCTGCCTGCCGTGCTTCGGCAATAAACCGGGCAGCGAAATTGGCGTCTTGTGCCAGATGCGGGTGCAGAACTTTTACGGCAACCGCGCGATCAAGGCGAATGTCGTGACCGGCATAGACGGTGGCCATTCCGCCATGCGCGATGTGGCTGTCGATGCGGTAGCGATTGTCCAAGGTTGCGCCGAGCAGTGGGTCAGTCCCAGTGGTCGGCGGCATGGGTGGAGTTTACGGAGCAGATGGCTCAATCAGGCCGCTTGTGGGACTTGATGCGCGCGCCAAGTAGCGCCGTTCAATCATCCCGGAGAGTGCAGCCGTTCGCCCCGCAAGCACAGCATCGCGGAAGGCACGGGCCATCTGCTCCGGCCGGTCTGCTCTAGTGACTGCGGTGGCGAGCAGCACGGCATCGCAGCCAAGTTCCATCGCAAATGCTGCATGGGAAGGCGCCCCGATTCCGGCATCCACAATCACTGGCACCTTGGCAGATTCCACAATCATCTGTAGAGCGTGGGGGTTGCGAATTCCCAGGCCAGTGCCGATGGGTGCGGCAAGAGGCATCACAGCCGCGCACCCCACAGACTCCAAGCGCCGCGCCAACACCGGATCGTCGCTGGTGTAAGGCAATACGGTGAAACCATCGCTTACCAGTTTCTCGGCTGCAGTCAAGAGTTCCACTGGGTCTGGCAACAGGGTCACATCGTCGGCAATCACCTCAAGTTTCACCATCGATGTGCCAAGTGCTTCGCGCGCCAACTGCGCAGTGAGCACCGCATCGCGCGCAGTCTTGCAGCCAGCCGTGTTGGGAAGCACAGAAACATTGCATGCGCGCACGACATCCAAAATCGATTGGTCTACCGCCGACACTCGTCGCAGAGCAACGGTGACAAGTTGTGTCTGAGAGGCGGTGATGATGTCTGTCAAAACCTGATGATTGGTGACGCCACCGGTTCCAAGAATGAGTCGTGACGTGAGTTCAAGGTCACCAATGCGAAGTGGGCTATCGACTTCGACCGGCTGTTGTGTGGGCATCTCAGCCACCTTGAGTTGCCGTGACGAGTTCGATGGTTGAGCCGTGGGCAACCGCGGTTGCGCTCCAACTGCTCCGGGGGACGACCACTCCATCAACTGCCACCGCAACGCCGCTACTGCTCACACCTTTGAGTGCATGCACGACAACATCGCTTACATGCGCGCCGTGAGGTAGCTCGGTGGCAACGCCATTGAGTGTGACTGTCAGATTGTTCGTGGCTGTGCGGTCAGTCATGGCGTCACCACGCCCTTGAGTATGTCTTTGACCACGTGTGCAGCCAGCGGAGCCAACAGAATGCCATTTCGGCCATGGCCGGATGCCACGACAACTCCGTTAACAATGCGCATGATGGGCAGATTATCTCGGCTCACCGGCCGCAGTCCCGCCCATGTCTCAATAAGTTCACATTCATCAATTCCCGGCACGACTTCTCGGGCATCCTGCAAGAGATCTCCGACTGCGCCCACGGTGACGGCAATATCGCGACCCCGTTCTTCCATGGTGGCACCAATGACGATTTCGCCATTGCTTCGCGGCACAAGGTAGACATGGCGACCATGAACGCAGGCGCGAACTGTCGCTGTGAGAAGTTTTCCGGTGGCTCCCGTCATGAGCACGCGCAGGATTTGCCCTTTGACTGGGCGGATGTCCAACCCGGGGATAAGCGCTGGCGTGTCAATCCCCGCGGCGACGACCACTGCATCTGCCATGATGGTGGAACCGGCAGCAGTGCGGACATGTTGTGCATCAACTGTTGTCGCTCGCTCACGCAACATCGTGATACCGAGCCGATCAACCACAGCGGTCAACGCTCCAAGCAGGGCGCGGTTGTCTACGGATGTGTCACCGGGAACGAACATTGCAGACGAAAGATGTGGGCTAAGTGCTGACTCTCGGGCGCGCGCTTCACTCGGGGTGAGTGGCGTGTAGTCAAGTTGGTACGCCGCCAATTGTGACTGCACGCGAGTGAGTTCTGAGGCGTCATCACGGTCGATGCCCACGACGAATGTGCCAGCGTCGTTGAATCCGCATGGCTGTGCAGCATCGTGTGTGAGGTCAGATGCAAATTGCGGCCAAAGTCGGGCTGCCTGTAGGCCCAACTCCAACACACCTGGCTCAGATGGCGTGGATTCGGTGACCGGCGCGAGCATGCCGGCTGCGGCCCAAGACGAACCACGCATGGGGTGTGGGTCAATGAGCGTGACGCGCCAGCCGTCACGCCGTGCTTGCCACGCGCAGGAAAGGCCGATGACTCCCGCGCCAACAATCGCAACGTGTGGGCGGTCATGGGGCACGCTGGCAACTCCTCACGGCTCAGGCTTCGTAGTGCACCATAGAGTGGGGCACATGGCTCGCGCACGGCTTTCGCAAGCACGACTTTACGCGTGCATTGACGCGCGCACAGAGCGTGGGGACCTGCGCACTTTCCTCGACGCAATTCTCGCCGGGGGTGTTGATGTGGTGCAGTTGCGCGATAAATCCTTATCTGTTGAGGATGAAATCGCAGCGCTGGGAGTCGTGCGCGAACGCTGTGATGCCCACGGCGCATTGTGGGCTGTAAATGACCGGGTTGACATAGCGCAAGCTGTGGCTGCGCCGATTGTGCACCTTGGGCAAAGCGATATGCCGGTCTTGATTGCGCGCGACCAACTTGGACCCGACGTGTTGATTGGTCGCTCCACGCATTCACTTGCCCAAGCAGAAGCCGCGGCCATGAACGCAGACGTTGGCTACTTTGCAGTCGGCCCAATCTGGCCCACCCCCACCAAACCTGGACGTGCCGCCATCGGACTCGACGTGGTTAGGGCGGTTGCAGACGCGAGTTGGTCTCAAAACAAACCGTGGTTTGCCATCGGCGGAGTTGATTCGCAGACACTTGCGCAGGTCGTGAATGCCGGTGCGAGTCGAGTTGTGGTGGTGCGTGCGGTCACTCAGGCAACATCGCCGGAGGATGCGGCGCAGGAGTTACGCGCCACTTTGGTTGCAGTGGGTTTGTGATGGCCAAGCTGACATATTTGGCGGTGCTGACGTTCATTGTGTTTGGTACTGCTTGGCTGCCTTGGGCAACCGGCGCTGTGGTGTGGCGAAAACTGCGCCGCCTCACTCTCGCCCTGCTCTTACCGTGGGCGGTGTTTGCGGCATGGGATGTCTACGCCGTGCGCACCGGACATTGGTCATTTGACAGCACAAAGGTGCTCGACTTCCGGGTGTTTGGGGTATTACCCCTTGAAGAGTTGTTGTTCTTCATCGTGATTCCGGTGGCATCCATCCTCACGCTCGAAGCCGTGCGTGGCATGCGCGGCTGGGCCGTGGGTGATGAGCAATGACGTATACGCAACTCGCTGTGACGGGCGTCATCGCGGCGGTTGTTCTAGACATGGTCATTGTGCGCACGCAACTCTTGCGTCGCAGAGTGTTCTGGGTGAGTTACGCAATCATCTTGCCGTTCCAACTTATGACCAATGGGGTGCTCACGGGCACGCGCACGGTGCGTTACTCAGGTGACGCCATCATCGGGTCAAGTACGCCAGCGAATGCGCGACCTGCGTTCATCGGCGATGGCCGAATTTGCTATGCGCCGGTGGAAGATGTTTTGTTTGGATTTGCTTTGATTTTGCTGACGCTGGTGATGTGGGTGTGGCTTGGCCGAAGGGGCGTGCAGCGCACACCTATTTCTAGTTCCGTCGGAAGGCCACTTGCGCGCCTTCGTCAATCCAAGAGTTCAACCTCGAGCGGCGATAGCGCGTAGCCACGCTGCTGCAGCAACTCTCAGCCGTCGTTGCATCGACACAACGGCACGACGGTTGAGTACGTCGTAGTCAATATCCTCAACCGCGTCCACGATTCCGCAATAAAGGACGCTGGCAGCGCGAATGCACGGCTGACTATCTCTGTCCAACAGCGCGATGCCGTGTTCGGCCCGCTGTTGCAGCATTCGCACACGAGCAATTTGTTCTCTCAAAGCCTGCTTAACTGCCGGGGTCGTGATGCGTTGCTCTAAGACATCGCGAGTGACGCCATGTGTCCGCAACTCTGACATTGGCAAGTAGATGCGCCCACGTTGGAGGTCTTCACCAACATCGCGAATGAAGTTCGCAAGTTGAAAGGCAATGCCCAAATCCATCGCTGCGTCAAATGCGCGTGACTCTGTGCCGCCAAGAATGGGCACCATTTGTAATCCAATGACAGCGGCAGAGCCGTAGACGTATTCGTGTAGGTCCTCGTAAGTCTCGTATTGCGTGATGCGTGTGTCCATCCGCATGGAATGCATGAATGATTCAACATGTGTCATGGGGATGTGCCAACGCCGCATCGTGTGACGCATCGCTTCAATCACTGGGTGGGCAGGTTCATCGTCGGTCATCCGAGCGCGGAATTGCGCCTCAAACTCATCGAGCACACGCGCACGTTCGGTTACGTCAGCGTCGCTGGACAGGTTGTCGACAATTTCATCTGCATACCGAGCGAAGCCATACAGCGCGTGGACGAACGGTCGTTTCGCAGGTGGTAGCAGCAGGGTCGCGAGGTAGTACGTCTTCCCATGCTCAGCGTTGAGTGTGCGAGCAACTTCATAGGCAGCCTGCAGGCGCGGCTCGGTGATTCCGGCGGCACGCAACTCGCGCATTGACACGGCGTGATTGTGGCAGTCAAGTGGGCGGTTACCGCGAGCGGAAAGCAGCACCATTGGCACGCCAACGCCCGGCTGAGTCCCGGAGCCAACGAACACCACGTTCTCACCCCAAAGGTTGCCTGGACGGAAAGGCCCGGTTTGCAGGAAGGAGTGGGCGCTGGCAAATGGCGCGCCGGCTTCCATTCCGCGCTCCTGCCACGTCAGTGGCGTCGTGAGGTCTTGCACTTCGATGCCATCGCCAAATCCGACATAGCCACGCTGTTCAAGTGTGCGAATGATTTCATCGCGGTACCGAGGTGCTTCGCGAGTCCAATCGATGCCTGCGCGCATATTCGGTGTGGGGGCTAGGACGTAGTAAATCTCTTTGCCATCTGGTGCTAATGCTCGATCGGAGTGCGTTGGATTCGTGACCAAGATGCTTGGATCAGACATCAGTTTTCCGGAGTCGATGATGTCGTCAAACACCTTTTCCCAAGCGTGCCCAAAGTGAATGTTGTGATGGGCGATTTGTGAATACTTCGCGGTGGAACCAGCAAGCAAGAGGAAGCACGAAGGTGAGTACGTCAATCGGCGTACCGACCATGGTTGCACTCCGAGCAAGTCACGGTAAGCCACCGGCAGATCTGGGTTCAGCACGACGGTGTCGCACTCGACGCGCTCGCCATCGCTAGTGAGAACGGCTGTTGCCCGACCATTGCGATGCTCAACACTTTCAACTGTGGTGTTGTAGCGGAAAGTGACTCCGTGTTTTTGTGCAGCCGCGGCCATCGCGGTTGGCACTGCGTGCATCCCGCCGCGAGGGAAGAACACTCCGGCAACAGAGTCCATATAAGCAATGACGGCATAGATTGCTAGAGCGTCGTAGGGGGAGAGGCCGGCATACATTGATTGGAACGAGAACACCCGTTGGGTTCGGGTGTCGGTGAGGAACTCATTGACTTTTGCGGACAAACTGCGGAAGCCGCCCATCGCAACGAGCCGTGCAAGGTCTGGAGTCAACAGTTGCAAAGGTGAATCGATGTTGCGGTCGATGAAGTCCTTCATTTCATACCGATAGAGCTGTGAGACAAAGTCAACATATCGCCGGTAACCCGCCGCTTCACGCGGTCCGATGACGGTGGCAATCTCATCAGCCATCGCATCGGTGTCGGCATGAATGTCCAAGCGACTGCCGTCGGCGTAGAACGCTCGATAAAGCGGACTGACTGGGTCAAGTTGCAGCCAGTCACTCATGTTCTCGCCAAGACTGTCGAAGGCGTCGGCGATGAGGTCGGGCATGGTCAACACCGTTGGGCCAGTGTCGAAGTGGTAGCCATCAATGCTCAAGCGCCCGCAGCGGCCGCCAGGCACAGACTCGCGTTCCAGCACGATGACTTCGCGGCCCGTGCGCGCTAAGCGCATGGCTGCAGATAAACCTCCGAGTCCGGCGCCAACAATGACCACACGAGATGTTGGGCCTGACACGGTTCGTGGTGCAAGGCGCGTGAGGCGTCGAGCCCAGGCGGCGGCGGATGTGAAAGGTGAGTCGGCTGAAGTCACATGGTCAGCCTAGGAGTGACGCTGAGTTGCCGCGACTGCAAGTTCACGCAAGGCAGTTGCTGCAGGTTCAGAAATCACATCTAGAGCAGAAAGTGCTGATTCCATCTGGTTGGCAATCGCAGTTTCCACTTCATCTAAAGCGCCAGAATCGATGATGAGTTCCTGCATCCACGACAGCGCACCATCTGAAATCGCGCCATCTCCAAGAAGTCTCAGGAACTGCTGAGCATCAGCCGGGCTGGCGTTTTTGACGGTGTGGGCGACCAACAATGTTTGCTTACCAGTGCGAAGGTCGTCGCCGGATGGCTTTCCAGTCTGTTCCGGCGTCCCAAACACGCCAAGCACGTCATCACGCAACTGGAATGCTTCACCTAACGCAAGTCCGTAGTGTGAATATGAAGCCATGAGCTCTGATGAGGCGCCTGCAAGTGCACCCCCTAGATGCAATGGCCGTTCAATTGTGTACTTGGCTGACTTGAATCGCAGCACGATGCGCGCACGTTCGATGTTGCCATCAGCACGCGCTTGTTCCACAAGATCGAGATACTGCCCGGCCATCAACTCGGCACGCATCACGTCATAGATGTGTTTTGCTCCGGTCAGATGGGCATCATCAAAGCCCGATGTCATGAGCATTTCATCTGCCCACGAAAGACAGAGATCGCCAGCAAGAATCGCAGCCCCCACTCCAAAAGCTGCCGCATCGCCGGACCATCCTGCGGCTTGGTGCACAGCCTCAAAGCGACGGTGTGCACTTGGTGCCCCACGGCGCAAGTCGCTGGCATCCATGATGTCGTCGTGTATCAACGCACATGCTTGCAAGAGTTCGAGAGCGGCGGCCGCGTGAGCGATGGACTCACCTGCCCTCCCACCAGCGCCGAGGTAGCCCACATATGCGAAGGCAGCCCGGAGCCGCTTGCCCCCTTCCGTGAGGGCGCGGACGTGCTCAGTCAACGGTTGCACATCAGGGCTGATGACGCTGATGGCCGCGCTGCGCGACTCCAGAAAACTGCGCAGGCAGGAGTTGACGTGGTCGCGGATGGTCGTCAGACACACCGCGGTCATCTCGGGCTGAGCAGTCACATCGCGTACCGTAGACCGCGCGCCGCACGGCGTACCCGTGGAGCAGGCAGGTTCGCGACACGTGTCAGCAGAATTTCGGTTCTTTGCTACCAACGCGGCTTGGAGGTGCACATGAGACCAGTTCCCTCCTTTGACGCGTACGTTGAAGGGTGGTCCGCGCTCCACGGTGGCTACCAGCGTGGGCGCAGTCGAATGGTGGACGGCTACTTGCGAGTGGTGTATGTCATCGCCAAGCCTTTTGCCGCACTTTCAGCATCTCCAGACTTGGTCACCACCCTCGGCCTGCTTGTGGGCGTAAGCGTGCCGTTCATCACCGAGGCCGGTGAGCCGCTGGCATGGACATTCGGGGCTGCGATTGTGGTGGCATCGGGAGTCATTGACGGCGTTGATGGTGCGGTTGCGGTGCTCTCCTCCAAGACATCGCGCTGGGGTCACGTTGCTGACTCGTTGGTGGATCGCCTGGTGGAAGTTGCCATGTTGATTGCTTTGCATCGCAGTGGTGCACCAGCGCAGGTGGCACTACTGGCAGGTGTCATGACTGCGTGTCAGGAATATGCACGCGCACGCGCAGCTGGTGTCGGATTGACGGACATCACCGTTGTCACCGTGAGTGAGCGACCCACTCGCATCATCGCCACGGCCGCAGCATTCATTGGTGCTGCAGTGTTGCCGCAGCACAGTGCGGCGGTTGTCACAGGGGCGACGGCCTTGTGGGCAGTGCTTGGCGTTGTTGGCCTCGTTCAAATGATTGTTACGGTCCGCCGAGTTCTCATTACTCAACAGTGACCTTCATTAGTCAGGCTTTGCAAGCCGCACGGCTAGTCAGACTTATTCGCCCGGCCGATGAGTTCAGCCACGATGGCACCGCTCATTCCAACGAGGGGTAACCCACCACCGGGGTGAGCAGAACCGCCAACGAGATAGAGGCCACGCACAGATGTTTGGTTGGCCGGGCGTGTGAATGCGGACCGAGGTCCGTGGCTGGCGGTTCCATAGATTGCTCCACCCGGGCTTGCTGTGGAACGTTCCAAATCCGCCGGAGTGCTGATGTGCATCCATCTCAGGTGTGGACGAATGTCCACTCCACGTTGCGCTAACCGCGTCAGCACATTCTCCGCGTATGCCTGGGCGAGGCCTGGTGCATCCCAATTCACTTGGTGTGCGCCATGCCCGTGTGGCGCGGCGTTGATGAGAATGAACCACGCTTGGCTACCGACTGGCGCCATGCTGGCATCTTGCGGAACGCAGGCATAAATTGTCGGGTCGGGCACCGGTTGAGCCAAGCCACGTTGACGGCCTACTGCAAACACAGAATCAAACTCGTGGTCGTAGTTGTCACAAAACCACACATTGTGATGTGCCACCTCGGGCAACACCGCATCCACTGCGGCATAGATGCAGAACCCTGCGAGGGAGGATGAGCGCTTGTTCAGGCGTGCTGCAATCGTTGATTCCTCGCCGCGAAGCAGCTCATTAGCCACTGTGCCGGCATCCGCATTTGCGATGACCTTGTCGGCGGCGATGTGTCGGCCATCGGTGGTGAGAACGCCAGTCACGGAACCATGTGAGGTAGTGATGCGCTGAACTGAACAGTTGAATTCAAATGAAACACCGCGTTCGCGCGCTCGGTGATACACCTGATCTGCAAGGTGACGCAAACCGCCCGCAATGTGATGTGCGCCAAACGTTTGTTCAATGTAGGGAATCGTCGCTAGCGCCGCCGGTGCGTGTCGTGGGTCGCTGCCTGTGTAGGTGGCGTAACGATCCAGCAAGGTCACCAATCTCGAGTCACTGAAACTGCGTTGACCAAGTGCACGCAGGCTTGTCATTGGCGCAATCGTGCGGATATTGCGCGGGTTCATAGCCAGCCGCAACAACGGTTTTAACCCCTGCAGGGGGGCTTCCATGAAATCGCGCCGTGTGAGGCCCCACATATCCGCGGCTCGCGCCATGAGTGTGCGCCATTCGCTGGCAGCAGCGCCGCCCAACGCATCACCAAGAGCATCTGCGCATCTCGCTGTGTCTGCACCAGGAAGCACTGCGCGACTGCCATCTGCCCATTGGTAGGCAAAGGCTGGTTCAAGTTCAACAATGTTGAGCACATTCTCAATCGGCTTGCCAGTCTTGTTGAAGAAATCCCGGTAGACCTGCGGCAGCGTGAGCAGACTCGGTCCGGTGTCGAAAATGAAGCCGTCGCGCTCGTGTCGCCCAACTTTGCCGCCTGCGAAGGCCGCCCGCTCGAGCACCGTGACCTTGTGACCTTTCACCGCAAGACGTGCAGCCGCGGTCATTCCGCCCATTCCGGCGCCGATGACAATGATGGTGCTCATGGCAGGGGGCGACCTTTCCACATCAAGGTGCCGGTGGTTTTCGCGCGCCACGAACAAGCGAGTAGCCAGATGAACACGGCGATTGACACTGGGTGAGCAAGTGAGGCTAGGCGTGGCCCACCGGTGCGCATGGCAACAACAAACCGGCTAGCCACGGCGGCGGCGTAGGCGGTTGCCCAGATGCCTGCGCCGGCGACGCAACCAGCGCTCCAAGCGATGACTGCTGCGGGCAAGGGAACGATGAACAGAAGGGTAAACAATGCGGCGATGAGTGCGGCGGACGTTCGTGAACCAAATGCGGCCCATAGAGATTTGGTGTAGCCAGCGATGAGTGCAGCGTTGTCGCGATACATCGTGCATGTTGCAAGATTCGTCCCGTCGACCACGCCACCGCGACCGCCAGTGCGCTTGATGACTCGCACGAGGGCAATGTCTTCCAAGACTTCGCTAGCCACGGTGGAGTGACCGCCTGCTCGGCGATAAGCATGTGCATCAACAACCAAGAATTGCCCGTTGCCCGCAGTCAGTGACGCCTGGCGTGAATGCTCTGCGAGGCGCAGTGGGAGCGTGGCAGCCCACGACCACTGCAACAACGGTTGGACAACTTTTTGTAGCGCTGTGGTTGTGAGTTGACGAGGGTAGGGACACACGACATCAAGGTTCGCATCGCGCATGAGTCCTACCGCTGACGCGACTGCAGTGGGCTCCAAGATCACATCCGCGTCCATGAAGACGAAGATGTCCGCGGACTGTGTGTGGGCGAGTTGGCTGAGTTGCTGACATGCCCAGGGCTTGCCGAGCCAGCCAGTTGGGGGTTCGTGTTGTGACGAAACAACCTGCATCCGTGACCCTGAGGGCGCCGCAGTCATAGCAATGTTTGCTGTGCCGTCTGTTGAGCCGTCGTCCAGCACGGTGACGGTGAGGTCGTCACAGTTGTGTTGTGCACATGCGCTAGAAACTGCTGTGGCAATCGTCTCCGCCTCGTTACGCGCTGGAATGAGCACAGCAATGGACTCGTGAATTGCAACATTTCGCGCTGGTCTGCGTAACACACGCAGATTAAGCACGGTGTGGAGAAAAATGACGATGCACGCTCCGGCCACACTGCTGGCAAGCGGTGTCATGGTGATTCACGTGTCTGTGAGAGCAATGCCTGAGCTAGAACTTCTCGTGAGTCCGTAGACCGTCTGAAACATGAGCGCAGTAACACAACCATGGCTGGGGCAAGTGCACTTGCTCCCCAGACGGCAGCCGGCATCTGACGCAGGAACCAGCCCACGGCGATGGCGCCGCCAATCCAGGTCCACACGATGAAGACGGTTGGCACATCCCAGCGCCCACGCGGTGCTCGGGTTGGACCTAGTGCTGCCATGAACACCGCTTGGATGATGCCGGCTGCGAGTAACCATCCAAAGTAGTTCGTCAAAGGAATCCCAGGAACTCCCGGCAAATGTGGTGTGGGGTCAAGCCATTGCCACCAGCCGTGGCTTAGGTGTGGGTCCAGAATGAATTGGGGGTCAAGGTAGAGATCCCACGCAGCCAGCATCAGGCTTGCCCACGCCCACTGCGCCCACCGGTGAGTGCTCATGCGACGCGCGGCCATGTGTGCGGCGTAACCCATCATGAACCAGGCGAGCAGCACGATTAGCGGCACGCCAGCGATGGCAAAGAGCTGATGAGTTGCGCGGGCTGAGTCGCTGCACAGTTCTGTGCGTGGACACTCGTGGTAGGTAATCGACACTGCATACCGGTAACTTCCAAAGGGAAATGAAGTGGCAACCCCGAAAGTTTCGATGAGCCAGGCAGTGGCCATGACCGCACCACATGCCGCGAACGCTCGCAGTGCGTTGATAAGTAGCGCATGTGTGAGCATCGATGCTGCTGCAAGCGCGACCACCGCATGGGATATGCCGAAACGATCCCACATCAGTGGCCACTGCAACTGCGCGAGAATTGTGGCGATGAGCAACACAACAGGTAGCGCAGTTTGAATCTTTCGCATTGCAGCTAGGTGCGAGCGATTCGCTTCACCGGGTTGTGTCGGTATTGATTCGGTCACGACAACTCCACCGCTGCGCCGTTGTAAGTCCCTTCACATGCCAGGACCGCAAACCTCGCAAATAGTTCCTCGGCGTACCAACCTGTTTCCTGAGTGCGTGCAATGACTTCGCGGTGCGCAGTGCGCTGGTAGGCAAAAGCATCAATGTCAGCATGGCTTTGCCAGATACTGAAAGTGCCCTGCAATCCAATCGGCGCTTCACCGATGCCCAGCGAAAACATTGGACCGTTCATGGCGTGTGCGTCGGTAGACACCTGCGGCACACTTCGTGCGAATGTGCGCCAATAACGAGGACGAATGCGCGCTCGGGTGATGGCCGCAACCCGATGAGTGTCATGTCGACTAGCGCTTCCAGGCTGAAAAGGTGAGACCTTCGACCACTGGCCACGAGTGGAAATTGGTCGCATCTCAAGGCGCAGTTGTTCATAGGCACAGCGCCGCCACGACCGAACCAGCCAATGTTTTTCAAACTCGGCAGCGGCGGCAGCATCCGACCACACTGTTAGCAAACCCCAATGGTGTGGGTCGGCATCGCGCATAGTGAATGTGCGACCCGACCCCGTGCCCAGGGCCTTCCCGAACGATGGTGCGGTTGGCCCGAGCCGTGCAAGTTGCCATGCCCCGGTGAGCCCTAAAGCGGGTGGCACCATTGAAGTGTTCACACCCCAGACATGCAGGACTGCCCTCTGCGTCATCTGTTCCTCATCACTTGGGGTGGGGCTAGGGTCCGCGCGAACCACGACCAAGCCGCCTTATGCGCCATTACTGCGGCGCTAGAGACCCAGAGAAGAATTCCTCGCCGTTCACCAAGATGATGTAGTCCAACGTGTCATCCGGAGTTGGGATGGTGATGGGGAAGGAAGCACGGCCGGTGTTGCTGGCTTCGATGGTCACATCACTGTCGAGAGACGAAATCAGCGTGACCGATGCCGCAAAACGACTGGGCGTCGGCCGTGTCGCGCTCTCGCGTCTTCTGAACGGCACTACGGGCATCAGTCCCGAGATGGCGTTGCGGCTATCGAAAGCGCTCAGTACGTCGCCCGAGTTCTGGTACGGCATGCAGGTCAACTACGACCTCTGGCAGGCCAAGAAGAAATTCCGCGGCAAGGTAAAGCCCATCGTTCACCGCGAGCGCGCGGAAGGGTGACCGACTTCCAACCCGCGGATTGAAAGTTGGCCGACCTCGTGACGTCCGAGAAAACGGGCACGACCATCACCTATCGACTCAACATTTCGGTTTTGGAGCAGGCGCTGCTCGGCTTCAGCAACACGCTCGGGCTCGGTCTCGCGCGCAGCGGCAAAGCCGTTCAAAGGAAAAAACATGTTTAAGCAACACCCCCTACGCTTGAGTCTCGCCCTCGCCCTGCCCATCGCGATGGCGCTCGCGGGTCTTTGGGCATTGACGCAACTGCCGGACGGCGCGCGCGTGCCGATCCATTTCGACGCAGCGGGTCAAGCCAACGGCTGGGCCGACGCGCGTTGGGGGTTGTTCCTGGTGCCGCTGCTGACGATCTTCACCGCGGGCACGATCCTCGTGCTGCCCCTCGTCGACCCACGCGGCGACAAGCTGCGTCAATCCTGGCGCCCGACACTCAATATTTTGCTGGCAGTCGAAGTGCTGCTGGCAGCGGTGCAAGCG
>RGCY01000140.1 GCA_009918865.1 Actinomycetota bacterium | reverse complement strand
GCATTCGAGTTTCTCGATGCGCCGTCAAGACTTGCTGCGTTCACTGACAGTCGTTTCGTGCGCACACTGCAAGGCATAGGTGGGCAAGGTCGTGGCTCGCTCCTGACACGAACATTGCTCAGTTCAGTGCTTGGCTCTCAACTCACCGATGGTGTGGCAGAACTTCTCAGTTCACTACAAGCGGCGTTGGTTGAAATGCGCAATCGCGCTACCTCCACATATGAACATCTCACGTCAGCAGCTTCAGCATTTGTGCTCATCACTCGGCCGAGTGCTGATCAACTTGTCCCAGTGCGCCACGCAGCAGCGAACCTGCACAGTCGCGGTTACCAACTCACCGCGTGTGTCATAAATCAGATGCCAACAAACCACTCTGTGCGCATGGACGACAAACAACTGCGCGACACCATTCGCGGCATTGACGCACTTGCCGACCCGAGTGCAGCCGACGTAGCTGATGCGCTTCGCCTATTGCTTGAACAGCAAAGGGTTGCAGTGGTGGCGCAAGCCCTAGCTGAGTCGTTGGCCACTGCAAGTGGTGCAACCGGTGTGCAGATACATCGCACTCGCGGACTCACCGACTGCACCTCACTGGCAGCACTTATCGCATCAGCTTGCTGACTTGTTTCACTGCGGCGCTGTGCCTGGCTGCGCTGTTCCGTCAAGCACCGCTCGCGGCTCAACTCGGGGCGTGCGCAAATCAATCACGTCAGTTGCGTGATTGTCTCGTGCGGTCAACAGCAGTTCTCGCCACGACTTCACATCTGGTCGACGGCGCAGAATGGCACGTCGCTCACGCTCGGTCATCCCTCCCCAGACTCCAAACTCAACTTGACTGTCTAGAGCCTCAGCAAGACATTCTGTGCGAACCTCACAACCGCTGCACACAATCTTCGCCCGATGTTGTGCGGCACCCTGAACAAATAACGCATCAGGATCTCCAGTTGTGCATGCACCACGAGATGCCCATTCGTAAATTTCACTTCCGACGCTAGACATACCTGCTCCCATCTCCCCGTTTATTCATGTCATGGATTGCAGTTGCTGCGCGTCCGCAGCCGCACAGCCGAGGTTAGAGAGTGATTCACCCACGCGGCAGACTCCATTCGGGCAGTTCGCAGTCCACAACATGACTATCGCCACTAGTCCGCTGTCCTGCTCGCGTCAGGGGTCCGACTCGGTGAGATTCGGCTTATTCTTGGTGGGTGAGTCGACGGCCACTGTGGATTCAGCAGTTCGCGCAGCAACGCTCCGAAGGTTTTGTTCGCGCTGGGTTATTGGTTGGTCTTGCTGTCGCTTCCGGAGTCGTCGTGGCTATTGGACTGCTACCCATTGCCGCAGTGTTCGGACTCGGCGTGAAGACCGCGGCCGCTGGATTTGAATCAGCACCTTCCGGGTTGCTCACACCAACACTGCCACAACAGTCAACCATGTTGGCTGCGGACGGCACAAAAATCGCAACGGTCTACCTGCGCAATCGCATTGCCGTTCCTTTGAAAGACATCTCAGTCACAATGCGGCATGCAATCATCGCCACTGAAGATGCCCGCTTCTACGAGCATCCAGGGGTGGACATCCGCGGCACGGCACGGGCAATGTTTTCAAACCTCCTTGGTGGTCGAGTGCAGGGCGGTTCAACTCTCAGCCAGCAGTATGTGAAGAACGTTCTCATTGAAACGGCCACGAGCGCGGACGAGATTCAGCAAGCCCGAGCCAAGCGGCTCAGCCGCAAAGTCCGTGAACTGAGGCTTGCACTTTCGCTTGAGCGAAGAATGACCAAAGACCAAATTCTTGAGAACTACCTCAACATTGCGTTTTTCGGTTCACATGCATACGGCATCGAAACCGCATCTCGACGCTACTTTTCTAAACCAGCCTCAAAATTGACGTTGGCAGAGGCAGCCACACTTGCTGGGATTGTGCAATCACCCACCCTTTACAACCCCGTGCTGAACCCTGAGCAGTCACTGCACCGACGTCAGGTTGTGCTCTCGCGCATGCTCGCGCAGGGCTACATCACGCGCGAACAAGCCCAAGCAGCAGCGCGCATCCCTACCAAGAAACTACTTAATGTCACGCCATTTGAAAATGGTTGCCCAATTTCCAAGACCCCATTTTTCTGCGATTACGTGTTGCAGTCGCTGCGAACTGACCCGGTTTTCGGTCCCGACGCTGCAACCCGCGAGCAACTTCTACGCAATGGTGGTTTGGTCATCCGCACCACGCTTGACTTGAAAGCGCAGGAAGCAGCGGACAGAACTGTGCGCAAATACATTCCTGCGAAAGACCCCAGCCGCAAAGCCGCCGCACTATCAATGGTGCGACCAGGCACTGGCGAAATCATGGCAATGGCACAGAACCGTGCGTGGGGCACGAATGGTTTGGGCAAGACGGCAGTGAACTACAACGTGGGTCGGACTCACAACGGAATTGTTGGCTTACAAGCCGGGTCAACCTTCAAAGCCTTTGTGCTCGCCGCAGCGATGCATCAGCGAATGAATCCTTATCAAGGGATTTCCGCACCGGCAGTAAACACATTCTCAGGCTTTGTGAACTGCGACACGAGTGTGCACTTTCCGGCCTACACAGTTCATAACAGCAGTGCCAGTGAAAATGGCACGTTCACGATGTTCACTGGCGCCGGCGCAAGCGTGAACACGTTCTTTATGGCCTTGGAACAAAAGGCTGGTCTGTGTCAATCGGCTGAGATGGCAACTGCACTTGGAATCAAGGGTGGTGATGAACGACCCGTTGAAGTGGTGCCCTCGTTCACTCTGGGCACATCCCTCGTGACACCACTTGCAATGGCAAATGCCTACGCAACTTTCGCGGCACATGGTGTCTACTGCGTGCCGCGCGCAGTCGTTGAAGTCAGCACAGAGAACGGCACATCCTTAGTTCGTCCTGCGCCACAGTGCGAACAAGTGCTTGATCGACCAACTGCGGACGGTGTGACCAAGATTCTTCGCGGCATCATCAGCGGCCCCTTCCCCCGCACAGGCGCCGCGCTTTCAATCGGTCGCGACGCAGCCGGTAAGACCGGAACTATTGATGGCAACGCATCCGTGTGGTTCGTAGGTTTCACACCGGATGCCGCAGCAGCAGTGTGGTGTGGTGACCCACGCGGCGGACAGAAACATCCAATGCGCAACATCACCATCAACGGCAAGCACTACGGGGAAGTCTTTGGTGCAACTATCCCCGGGCCAATCTGGCGCGACACGATGAAGGCAGCACTCGCGCACATCGCGCCAACACCGTTTGACTTGCAAACTTTTACTGGAGATTGGACCAAACCCGGCACAGTTCTATGGCCGGCAGACCTTCCGCCACCGTCCATCATCAACAGCATTTATGAAATGTCTCCGCGACCAGAAAATTCACTCGGGCCGAATGGCCCCGCGGTCACACCAACTGCGAGCCCCAGCGCGTCTGACACTGCAAGCCAGGTGCCCTCACAAGCGCCAAGTCCGTAGCGGGCCCAGAAGGCTTGTGCCGGTCAAGAACTAGTGTGAAAGTGCGGCTCGCACGAGAGCAGCCACCGCTGCGCCGTCGGCACGCCCCGTCACT
>RGCY01000139.1 GCA_009918865.1 Actinomycetota bacterium | reverse complement strand
CTACCAGCGACAGCGGTGGTCTATCTCTCGGGTGCAGCATTGGGCCAAGCAGTTCCAACCCCCGGTGGCGTTGGCGGTGTGGAAGCAATCATGTCTGCCGCACTTGCTGCTGCTGGACTTGATGTGTCAACAGCACTTTCAGCAACTCTACTGTTCCGTCTCGTCACGTTCTGGCTACCCGTGATCCCGGGTTGGGCAGCGTTCCGCTACCTCACGAACCGTCGCTACATCTGACTCCTCGCCAGCAAGGTCAGTACTTTTGTAAAGACGGATCAACGACGTCAATCCACTCAAGAATCCCACCACCAAGATGGGCTGCTTGCGTAAAGCCTGCTTCCTGCATGGCGGCTAACGCATTGCCAGAGCGCACCCCTGAACGACAAAAGATGATGACTGGTTCATCTCGGTCCATGGTTGCGAGTTCAGCTAGGAATTGCTCCTGTGGAATGAGTTCCGCTTCAGCAATCGCGCAAATCTCATGCTCATGTGGTTCTCGAATGTCAATGAATCGGAAACTTCGCGCACCCGCTTCGCGTTCGGCAAGGAATTGCTGCACATCACGTGCTGTCACACTTCTCATGCTTGGCAAGTGTTCCAGATGCAGCGGCGAGCGCACCACGTGAGAGCAGACTGAGCAGTGCGAGTCTTTCATGATGCCAATGGACGTCACTTCGGATGTCATCGCGTCATATCGAAGCAGCTTTCCCACGAGTGGCTCGCCAACTCCGGTGATGAGAGTTAGGGCTTGGGTGGCGAGCAATGAACCAATCACTCCACACAAGACACCAAATACCCCAGCATCAGCACACGATGGTGCTTGCTCGGGCGGATTGGGGAATAAGCAGCGATAGCACGGTCCGGCTTGTGCCCAGAACACCGAAACCTGACCATCGAATCGCAGCACCGACCCGAGCACTTGTGGCACTGATAGTGCAACGCAGGTGTCGTTGATGAGGTAGCGAGTGTCAAAGTTGTCAGCCCCATCAACAACTAAGTCGTAACCACTGACAATCTCTGCAGCATTACTCGAAGTCAGCCGCACTCGATGTTCAATGACGGTCACATGCGGATTGATGTCCGCAATCCTCGCTGCCGCAGATGCGACTTTGGAATGTCCGATGCTTAACTGACCGTGCACGATTTGCCGTTGCAGATTGGAAACCTCAACTGCATCATCATCAATCACACCGATGGTGCCCACGCCGGCAGCGGCCAAATACATCAACACCGGGCTACCTAGTCCGCCAGCGCCAATGACCAGCACCTTTGCAGCCTTAAGCCGACGTTGCCCCAGCTCGCCAATTCCAGGTAGCACTGTGTGACGGGCGTACCGCTCTCGCTCCGCTGGCATCAGCGGCGCAGCGGGCGCCAACAGTGGTAACAAAGCCATGTCACACCTCCTAATTTCGGCGCGCTCCTGAGGGGCCGGCTCCGCCCCACTCTAACCCGACTACCCTTGGCCTTATGGCGACCAGCAAATCCAAAGCAACCGGCCCGGCCGTGAGCGTGGAAGTGCGAGTTTGGGTTCAGGGCGCGGCCAAGGAAATCACCATCACCGTTGATTCCCCTGCCGAGACAGTGCTGCAACAAGTGCGCGATGCACTGAGCAGTGGCTCGCTTGTGTCTCTGACGGATAATCGCGGACGCACGGTGCTGCTCGCGGGCGACAGGGTCGCCGCCATTGAAGTTGGTGCGCAGACTGAGCGCCGCGTCGGCTTCGCAACTTGATCGGAGTTTCACCATCACCACCCCTGACACCCCACAGCCGTTTTCCGAGCTAGGGGTCCACGCAGATATCTGCGCATCTCTTGCCGAGCGAGGCATCCACACCGCATTTCCCATCCAAGCGATGACCCTGCCGCAGGCGCTTGCCGGCACCGACATCATCGGTCAAGCGAAAACTGGCACTGGTAAAACGCTCGGCTTTGCCATTCCCATCTTGCAGCGCATCACGACCGCAAGCGACCCGGCCTACTCATCCATGCAGCCAGCCACGCAGGGCAAACCCCAAGCACTCGTTGTGGTTCCCACACGCGAGTTGGCAATTCAAGTTGCCGACGATCTCGAAGCGGCTGGTAGCAAACGCGGCGCACGAGTCATCTGTCTTTATGGCGGTCGCGCTTATGAACCTCAAATTGAACAACTCGGCGCTGGCGTGGATGTTGTGGTGGGCACCCCTGGGCGCGTCTTGGACCTGCACCGCCAACGCCATCTCGTGCTGTCACATGTTGCAATGCTCGTGCTGGACGAGGCTGACGAAATGCTCGACATGGGTTTCTTGCCTGATGTCGAACGCATCGTTGCCGCCACACCGCCCGTGCGCCAAACGATGTTATTCAGCGCAACCATGCCAGGAAAAATCATTGCCTTGGCACGTCGCTACATGAGCAGCCCTGTCCACATTCGTGCAACGGCAGGCGATGACGAAAGTAGCGTCGTCGACGCGATTGAACAGCATGTCTGGCGCGCGCACGCTTTAGATAAGCCGGAGTTACTCGCGCGCATCATGCAGTCACGTGGACGGACCCGAGCGATGGTGTTCTGCCGCACAAAGCGGATGGCATCCAAAGTGTGCGATGAACTCATTGAACGTGGTTTTCCTGCTGCTGCAATCCACGGTGATCTCGGTCAAGGTGCACGTGAACAAGCACTCAGTGCCTTCCGCAGCAAGACTGATTTCATTCTGGTTGCAACCGATGTTGCCGCGCGCGGTATCGATGTTGAAGGTGTCTCCCACGTCATCAACTACGAATGCCCCGAAGATGACAAGACCTTCCTACACCGCATCGGTCGCACTGGTCGCGCTGGCGCCAACGGTGTTGCTGTGACGTTCGTGGATTGGCCAGACACCGCGCGATGGCAAATGATTAACCGCACTTTGGGCTTACCTTTCAATGACCCACTTGAGACATATTCTTCTAGTGAGCATGTGTTCACTGGCCTTGATATTCCTGAGGATTCGACGGGCCGGTTGAAACCACCTACGGCTGCGCCGAGTGAACCTAAGCCTGACCGTGTGGGCACCGGTCAACGCCGTGGGAGTGAGCGTGGCTCTGGGCCGGCATCAGGCAATCGTGGTCACAGTCGAGGCTCACGACCTGCAAACCCACAATCACGGTCAGCGTCGAAGCCTGCGCCTGGCTTTTCGACAAACACAAAGTGCGCCGGTCGAACCCCGCCCACTCCTCAACCCCCCACCAGGTGCCTCGACTGCCGCGAAAGTGTTCGCACCTCCGGGGACGTCACCTTCGCGGCCGCACCCTTTGCCCACGGCTTCAGGAAAGGCGGTGTGTCGGTGCGTCCGCCCCGGCGGTAGTCGTCGAGCGCCAATGGCGCGACGTCCGCGGGTGCCTGGCCCTTCACGGAGGTGGCAAACTCAAAAAGACATTCAAACTGCCGCAAGACGGACAGGCCCTCGGTGCTGCCCGTCACCCGGCTCAGCCAGTCGGAAAACTCCAGGAACGCCGCGAACGGGGAGGGGGCCCGGGCCCACACGAGCGCCTTCTGCGCCTGGAATCGACCGCTGTTGGCAAACAGATCGTAGTATCGGGAGAACCGACGCAACCTCTG
>RGCY01000138.1 GCA_009918865.1 Actinomycetota bacterium | reverse complement strand
GCTGAGTGGCTGGCCGTCGCGGGTTACTTCAATGCTGGTCAAGACTGCACCGCGGCAACGCGTGTGCTCGTGGCAGCGCCGGTGTATGAAGCGTTCGTTGCCGCACTCGCTGACCAAGCCGCCAACACCGCAACCACTTTTGCCAACGGCCGCCACGACGAAGACGCACTTGTGCCGCCACTGAACAACTCAAGCCAACTTGAGCGCGTGCTCGGTTTCATTGAGCGCACCCCATCACATGCGGAAGTGGTGGCTGGCGGTTCGCGCCAAGGTGACCGCGGCTTCTACATCGAGCCGACCGTCATTGCAGGGCTGAACCAAGATGACGAAATGATCCAAAACGAAATCTTCGGCCCGGTGATGACCATTCAGCGGTTCACAGATGAAGCCGAAGCGCTGCGCTGGGCGAACGGCGTGAAGTACGGGCTTGCGTCATCGGTGTGGACAAAGGACTTCGGCCGCGCCATGCGCATGGCCAAGAATCTCGACTTCGGTTGTGTGTGGATCAACACCCACATCCCGTTGGTCGCTGAGATGCCGCACGGTGGCTTCAAGCACTCGGGATACGGCAAGGACCTCTCGATGTATGGCTTTGAGGACTACACCCGAGTCAAGCACGTGATGGCATCGATTTCATAACGCCTGTCACATAGGGTTCGGCACACCACGCTGGATATTCGTGCGCTGCGGTGGCAGCGCCGATAACAGGAGGAAGACGTGACGGCACACGAAAATCAGGGTGACCCTGCACTCGCGCAATTGCGCGCCATGCTCAGCCGGCGCCGGTTTCTCGGCACCGCTGGTGCCATCGGTGCCGGGGTCGCGGTCAGTGGCTCGCTCGCCGCATGCGGCACGAAGAGCAACACACGCTCATACGACTTCCCGAAGGATGCGTCAGCATCCGAAAAGTTGGTGCGTTGGGCGAACTGGCCGCTCTACCTCGATGTTGATGGCAAGCGCTACCCAACCTTGGACGCGTTCATGAAGCAGTCTGGGCTGGCGGTGACCTATCGCGAAGATGTTGATGACAACAACAGCTTCTGGGGCAAGGTGCGCAATCAACTTGCCAGCGGTAAGGACTGTGGTTATGACATCGTCACGGTCACTGACTGGATGGCCGCACGATTCATGCAATACGGCTACGCACAGCCGTTGGATGCGGCGTTGATTCCAAACAAGACCAACATCCTGCCGAGCCTTGCCAATGTGGGCTTTGACCCTGGGCGCAAGCAGTCGTTGACATGGCAGTCCGGATTTGGTGGTCTGGTGTGGAACAAGGAGAAGGTTCCGCAGGGTTTGAAGTCCGTTGCAGATTTGTGGCAGCCCGCACTCAAAGGCAAGGTCACTGTCTTGTCTGAGATGCGCGACACCATGGGTGTGTTGCTGCAAAGCCAGGGCGTTGACATCACCAAGGGCATATCTGACACCCAGTTCGCGAACGCAATTGACTTGTTATCAAAGCAGTTGAAGTCAGGTCAGATTTACAAAGTTCAAGGGAACTCTTACAAAGACGACCTCACCACCGGCACCGCATGGGCCGGCATCGTGTGGTCCGGCGATATCTTCCAACTGAACTTGGATTCCGATAAGTGGGGCTTTGCACTACCTGACAGCGGCGGAACTTTGTGGAGCGACAACATGCTGATTGCATCAACGTCGAACCATCAGAAGAACGCCATGGAGTTGATGAACTACTACTACGAACCTGCAGTGGCAGCCAAAGTCGCGGCATATGTGAACTACATCTGCCCTGTTCAAGGCGCGCAGGCCGAGATGGAAAAGATTGACCCGAAACTGGCGCAAAGTGAGTTCATCTTCCCTAGCGCTGAAATGCTGGCTCGGGCGCGAGTTTTCCCAGCGTTGACCGCGGAACAAGAGAAGACCTTCAATGAGCAGTGGTCGACCGCGACCGGCGTGTGAGTGCTGAAGTGGACCTCAACGGCGACCTTGTTCTGCGCGACCTGCGCAAAGAGTTCGGTGATTTTGTTGCCGTTGACTCCATCAACCTGACCATCCCGCAAGGGTCGTTCTTTGCGCTACTCGGGCCATCCGGCTGCGGCAAGACCACCACGCTGCGAATGATTGCCGGGCTTGAAACGCCGACATCTGGTCACGTGCTTGTTGGCTCACAAGACATCACTCACACCAAGCCGCATCAACGTCCCGTCAACACGGTGTTTCAAAGTTATGCGCTGTTCCCTCACATGGACATCTTTGAAAACGTTGCGTTCGGGTTGCGTCGTCGTGGGGCAGGTAACGTCGATAAACAAGTCATGGAAACGTTGGAACTTGTGCAACTCGCACATCTCGCGCGTCGCAAGCCCGGGCAACTCTCTGGTGGCCAGCAACAACGCATCGCTCTTGCGCGCGCAATCGTGAACCGACCAGCGGTGTTGCTCTTAGACGAGCCACTCGGTGCACTTGACTTGAAACTTCGCCGTCAGATGCAGATTGAACTCAAGCGGATTCAAACTGAAGTGGGTCTGACATTTGTTCACGTCACCCACGACCAAGAAGAAGCGATGTCAATGGCTGACACCATTGCGGTGATGAATCTCGGTGTTGTGGAGCAACTCGGTAGCCCATTGGATTTGTATGAGCGCCCAGCAACCCACTATGTGGCGAACTTCCTTGGCCAGAGCAACACCTTTGACGGCACCATCACCTCTCGCGATGGTGAGTTCGCGCGACTCACGTGTGCCGAAGGTGAGTTTTCGGTTGCCAGCGCTCAACAATCCGGTGCGATGGCAATGGGTGTGCGGCCGGAGAAGATGGAAATTGCTGAAACGACCGGCCACACAGTGCCGGCGAATGCCAACCAAGTTCGCGGCACGGTGACAGACGCAGCATTCACCGGGGTCTCCACTCAATATGTGGTGCGCCTGCGTTCGGGGCGCGAAATTTCTGTCTTTGAACAAAACCTACTGTTCGGCAAACGCGCACTCGTCGGAGATGAAGTGACTCTGTATTGGGATGCGCGCCACTCATTTGCGCTGCCGCCAAGCCCGGTTTCAACCGCACAAACCGATGATTCTGTAGGCGGTGCCTAAACGATGGCCGCAGCGTCATCGGTGGGTTCGCGCTCACGCACGCCCTACCTGCTGCTGTTGCCGGGCATGGCCTGGCTGGCGGTGTTCTTCGTCATTCCGTTGGTGTCACTGCTCATGCAGTCAGTGCAAACGCCACTGCCCGGAGGTCTTGCCGGCCAATTTGAGCAAACCTTCCGGTTCGCAAACTTCGTTGACACACTGTCTCGCCCAGAGTTCCTTGGCGCGCTTGGTCGTTCGTTTTTCTACGCACTCTTGGCCACCATTGCAGCGTTATTGATTGCTTACCCCTTGGCTTACGCCATTGCGCTGCGCGCAGGCAAGGCCAAACCGGTGTTTCTCATCTTGGTGGTGGCGCCTTTCTTCGTGTCTTTCGTACTGCGGACCGTTGCCTGGCGGCAGATTCTTGGCGCAGAAGGTCCGGTCGTGTCAACTTTGCAAGCACTTCACCTTGTGCCGGCTAACTTTTCAATCTACCCATCGTCTTTCGCAGTCATCGCAGGCTTGACCTACAACTTCCTGCCCTTCATGACATTGCCAATCATTTTGGTA
>RGCY01000137.1 GCA_009918865.1 Actinomycetota bacterium | reverse complement strand
CTTCTGTTCGGGACTTGGCCACCCTGACCTCCTCAATTCTTGGCGCAGTTGGAGCGTATGAATCGTGTGAACAGCCCTTCGAATTGGCGGCACCACATCCATGCCCAAGCCTATGCAACCGCGCGCCTGGCGGGCAATTAGGTAGCGTGGTGCCATGAGCGCTGGCGTAGCCGTTGATGAAATGGATGGGCAGGCGCCTGCAACTGGATTCTCGGTCAATCTGGGGGAGTTTTCTGGTCCTTTTGACCTGCTGCTATCGCTGATTGCGAAGCAGCAACTCGATGTCACTGCGATGGCCCTGCATTCAGTCACGGACGAATTCCTCGCCTACATCCGTGGGCGCGGTTCCGACTGGACCTTAGACGAAGCCACCTACTTCGTGCTTGTTGCCGCAACATTGCTCGATTTGAAGGCGGCCCGGCTGCTGCCGGGTGGTCAGGTTGACGACGAAGAAGACCTTGCGCTGCTCGAAGCAAGAGACTTGCTGTTTGCCAGATTGCTGCAATACCGCGCGTTCAAGCAAGTTTCAGGCGTGTTCGCCGAGATGATGGCGGCAACCGGAGTAATGCGACCACGCACCACCGGTCTAGATGCGCAGTTCCAAAGTGTGTTGCCCGATGTTGTGCTCGGTGTGAGTGCTGAGCAATTCGCTGTCCTTGCGGCTTATGCGATGCGTCCAAAGTTGGTTCCGCAGGTGGGTCTGTCCCATTTGCATGTCTCTCGGGTGTCAGTGCGCGAACAGGCTGCCATCATTGTGGAGCGCTTGCGCACCCATCGTCAGTCATCGTTTCGGATGTTGGTGGCTGACTGTGATTCGCAACTGATGGTTGTTGCCCGATTCCTGGCCTTGCTTGAGCTTTTCCGTGATGCTGTCGTGGCCTTTGAACAACTCACGCCACTCGGCGATTTGCAAGTCCGGTGGACGGGATCGGATGATGCAGAGATTCACATCAGCGATGAATTTGATCAAGAAGGGCAATCCCACTCCACGGTGACTACTGGGCAACCGGAGTCGCCTGATACTGAACTGAACGATGCACATAAATCCGATGAAATGCACGCGAGCGATGGAGAGGCTGAATGAGCACGCAGGATACGCACGAATCATTGGTGGGTGACGCTGCAGCAGACTCCAATGGTCTCAATGCAGATGAGACCTTTCACGATGGCTTCGGCGCTCCAACGTTAAGCGCCGCCTTAGAAGCATTGATATTGGTGGCAGATGAACCGATGCCGGCTGCAGCGATGGCTGAAGTGACAAACACGCCCGTGCCAGAGGTGGAAGCCGAACTAAATCGACTAGCGGAGGACTACACCGCGCAGGGTCGCGGGTTCACGTTGCGACAAGTTGGTGGTGGTTGGCGCTTCTACACGCGAGATACCTGCGCCGATGCCGTGACGCGCTGGGTTAAGGACGGGCAGCGTTCACGTTTGAGCCAAGCGGCGTTGGAAACCCTCGCCATCATCGCCTACAAGCAGCCGATAAGCCGGGCGCGCATCGCCGCAGTGCGTGGGGTTAACGTCGATGGAGTAGTTCGCACATTGCTCAGTCGCGGATTGATTGGCGAGGTTGGTGTTGAGCCAATTTCGCAGGCTAGTTTGTATGGGACGACTGAATTGTTTATCGAACGCATGGGGATTTCTGACCTAGCAGCATTACCCGATATCTCACCGCTGCTTCCGGACATTGACGATGCAGTGGATCTCTTCGATTCGATGAACACATGAGCCCCAAACCTGAAGGCGAAGGTGTTCGCCTGCAAAAGGTTCTCGCGGATGCTGGAATCGGTTCTCGGCGTGCGTGTGAAGAGTTGATAGAGCAATTCCGTGTCAGCGTGAATGGGGAAATTGTTCGCCAGCAAGGGATGCGTGTGAATCCCGCTGTCGACGTGATTCATGTTGATGGGGAGCGTGTTGCCGCGGCCGCTGGGCATGTCGTCATCGCATTCAATAAGCCTGCAGGCGTGGTCACCACGATGCAGGATGACCTTGGCCGCCCCTGTGTGGGTGATTACCTTTCTCAGCGCAAGGAGCGGCTATTTCATATAGGCAGACTCGATGCCGACACAGAAGGACTGTTACTGCTGACCAATGATGGTTTGCTTGCGAATCAGGTGAGTCATCCACGCCATGGCGTGCCGAAAACCTATGTGGTGACTGTGGCCGGAGTTATCAGTCGAGACGCGGGGCGTTTGCTTTTGAAGGGCGTCGAGTTAGACGACGGTCCGGCCAAAGCAGATCACTACCGCTTGTTGCAATCCGTGCCAGGGGTGAGCATGATTGAAGTAGTGATTCACGAAGGACGCAAACACATCGTCAGGCGAATGTTTGATGAAGTGGGTTATCCAGTGCAGCGACTTGTCCGCACCCGGGTGGGCCCGATTCGATTAGGTGACCAGCGCCCCGGAACGTTGCGCACGTTGTCCACCGCGGAAGCAGGTTCTCTCTACGCCAGTGTTGGCTTGTGAAGACGGCTGCGTTGAGCCTGTGGGGCAGTGGTGAGCAGCGCCCTTAGGCTGTCACCCTCATGTCTCAGATTTCCCAAGCCGCATTGAGTGCACTTCGCTCAGCGCATCCCACGATTGCGATTGACGGTCCGTCCGGGTCCGGTAAGAGCACTGTCGCGCGCGGATTAGCCGCCCTTCTTCACGGAGACTACGTCGACACCGGGGCTACGTATCGGGCGATGACCTGGTGGCTACTCGGCTGCGCTGTTGATGTGACGAGTCAAGATGTCATTGCTGAACACGCTGATCAACCCATGATTGAACTAGGGATTGACCCCAGCTCGCCAGCGGTTTGGGTGGATGCTCAAGACGTGACACTCGCCATTCGCACTGAAGAAGTCTCCAATGCCGTTTCGCAAGTTGCCGCCGTGCCAGCGGTGAGACGACGTATGGTCGCACTGCAGAGAGCGTATGCCGAGACAGCCGAAGCGCAGCATCGTGCAGTCGTGATGGAAGGCCGGGATATCGCCTCGGTCGTGCTACCCGGTGCAGATGTGAAGATTTGGTTGACCGCAGACATCGACGCACGGGCAGCGCGACGGGCAGCCCAAGATTCGGTCCTGCTCGGCTCCGCTGCTCAGGTAAACGACGTTGCCAGAGACCTCGCAAATCGGGATGAAGCGGACAGCATGCGCGAAACCACGCCAGTGCGCGTAAATCCGGAGTCGGCGATTGTCGATGCGACTCACCTCAATGTCGAACAAACCATCAACGCTGTTCTACGAATTGCGCTCGAGCAGATGGGTTTGCCACATGAATGATGTGAACAGCGGAAGTGAAGGTGACATTTCGTCTTGGGAGCAAACCACAGAGTGGCTTGAAGATGGTGACGTCACTCTCGACGATGTGATTGCCAAAGCCGGCAATCTTGATGATGAAGAACTGCTGTCATCGCTGGGTCTTTCTTTCACGGATGCGCGCAACGCCGGCGAGGAGTCGCTACTTCCGGTTGTTGCCGTTGTGGGTCGGCCAAATGTTGGTAAGTCCACACTCGTGAATCGCATCATTGGTCGACGTGAGGCAGTGGTGGAAGACCTGCCTGGCGTAACTCGGGATCGAGTGCGATACGAGACCGTGTGGGCCGGGCGAGAATT
>RGCY01000136.1 GCA_009918865.1 Actinomycetota bacterium | reverse complement strand
GGTGATAACTGTGCGCGTCTTTCCGGTGTGTTTGAACACCCGCACGAGAACGGTGCGCTCGGGTGGTGGTGTGAATGCGCTCGCATAAGTGCTGGAGCGACAGTCCACGATGACCCCGGTCTTGGACATCGGCGATAGCGCGTCTGCGAGTGAGTTTTTCCAAGTGGCCGTCGACATCTTGGCCTTGTAAGCCGGGATGTTGTCCGTGGTGCGAAGTGCACCAAAGAGTGCGGAGATGATGACGATTGATGAGTCAGCTCGACGGCGTGCGGCTGCGGGCAGACTGGAGTAATCAAGTGCGGCATAGAGCACACCGGAATACACATCGAGTGCAGGTGCGGTGGCAGCACGCTTGACTGCGGCCGGTTGTGCTCGCCATTGTGCGGTGCGCGTGCGCGTCAGTTCGCTTGCGAACGAGAGCGTTGTGAGGTCGCAAATCGCCCCATCCAAAGGTTGGCGCTTGCTTTCACTCGGTGGGAGCAGAATCAGCACCTGCGAATTATCAAGGCACTGGCGTGATGTGTGCGCCATGAGCGGAACCGCGCGCGAGTATCGACGTGTTTCGCGCGCCGTCTGTATGCCACGTGGTGAGCGTGAGCGCAAAAGCCTGGGTTGGCTCTGTTGTGTCGCCCGCGTCTTCCCACTCTGCCTGCAACAACGTTGAGTTCGTCGGCATGCGATGTGCAAGTTCCGAGACGGCTTGACTCAATCGGATGCTGGTTTCAGTGTTGAGGTAGGGCGCGAATGCGCTAGTCCAAATGAGCAATGTGTGACCCGGGGTCGGTTGCAATGACTGCACAAAAATCGCAGCATCTTGGTGAGCGATTTCGATGTGTTGTTTCTGCATGGCTTCGATAGCGTGGCCAAGAGCCGCGAACCTGTTCACGTCATCAGCCCACACATAAGCCGAAAGGCGAGCCCGACCATTAACTGTGTGCACATCAATGGGGTTGAGGTCGCAGCCGCGTCGCGTTGCAATCGTGACTGACTCGTCCTGAGCAACCGCAAGATTTATGCCAGCGGAGCAACCAAGTTCCACTAAATCCAAGGGCCGTTGAGCAGGGCATGCCTTTAAAGCAAGGTGCAGCGCTGCTTGTCGACCAGGCTCGTTGGTTTGCGGTGGGTGTGACAAGAAATCAGTGAGTGTCTCAGGATGTGCGCGCAGCGTACGAAGTACCGCGGTTTCGAACTCAGGGGTGCACACCGATGCTGTGCCACCAAGAGTTGGCAGGTAGAGAGCAAGTTCCGGCGATTGGCGTGTGAGCGCGAGATAGTGCAGGGCTGCCATCACTCGCAAGGGAATGTGATCTCCGAAGCGGACAGCATCGGGTAGTCCCGCTGGCGTCGCCCACTCGACAGTTCTCGCTGCACACACCTCGAGGATTCGCGCTGCCACAGGTGAATTGCTTGTCAAGCAGCGCTGTGCTTGCCAGAGAAACGACTCATTAAGCGGCACCAGCTCGTTGGAGTCACGGTGGGACCGAAGAGCGGGGTGGGGCATGTCCGTGAGTGTAGGCAGGTGAGGGGAAGTGCGAGATTCATGATGTGGGTGCATGCCGCGTGCGCAGAGGAATTGCGCCTCTTTAGGAAGGAAGATTCCTTGCGTATGTGGGTGTGGCGAATTGGGTGTCTCAGGTTCTAGCATTCAGCGTGCTTTCAACTCGCCGCTATGCGCTGGTGTTCGCGTGGGCGAGTGCCGTTGTCTCGTGCTGCGGTACTCAGATTGTTGGCATGGCCTGGCGCGACTACTCGCCCGTGGCTCAAACAGTCAGCACTTTGGCAGCGATTGGTGCGCCGACGCGCGAATGGATGAATGCGGTTCTCGTTGTGACCGCCGCAAGCCTGGCGGCACTTGCAGTGGTTGTGACCGCCGCAAGCAGGCTTGGACGCATTTTGCTGTGGCTCGCAGCAATGGGCGTGACGGCCGCGGTGTTGCTGCCATTCCCGGCACCAGATGTTGACACAGGTCCGCACACAGCCGCAGTCACCGTCGCGATGGTGATGGTGGGGTTTGCGCCATTAGCGATGTGCGCAAAATGGCGGCGCGGTGCGTGGGGGATGCGCCTACTGCCAGTCGTGATTGCAACGGCGGTCCTCGTGGTTCTCGGTTTCACATTTTTAGGACATTGGCTTCACAAGACACCGGTGATGGGATTGATTGAACGCATCTTCATCGCGGCAGAAATGGTGTGTTTGGTCTGGGTGGTTCACCGTGGAACTGCTTCTGGAACTCGTGTGCAGCCGCGTGACTCGGAAACTGTTTTGGTTGATGGCGTACATCCAGCATAACCAGTGGGACGCTGAGACAATCTCACGCTTTCGTAAAGAACCGAGCCCGCCCGGAAAGTTCCGGACGGGCTCGGCGAGAGCGGAAAGGACTCAGGCGTCCTTTGACTCAGTCTTTGCGAACTCAGCGTCATCCTCGAACGACTTCATGCGCGCGATCTTGTAGATCGTCAAGCCGAAGGCGCACTTCGCGAGAATGTCTGCAATGGTGTAGCCGATTTCGCGAGCCACGAAGGTGTCCCAGTTCGGGGCGTTCGGGTCAGCGTTCATGTTCAGGATGAACGAAATCGGGTAGACACCCCAGGTGCCGATGAGCAGCAAGCGCAAACGCGACACCGTGCCACGCACCTGCTCGGACTGCTTGCTGAGGCTCTTGGTGAGCTCAACGAACAACACATACAGGATGTAGAGGAACGGAATCGTTGAGAGCGCACCCCAGATTGGTGCACTGAGGCCGAACAACTTGATGCCTGCGTCGCCCGGGTAACCGAGGATGATCATCGCTGCGGATGCCGGCACGAGACGGTTGAGAAGGCTGGAACGCTCTGCCTTCGGCAGCGCGAGCACGAGCACGGTCTCAACGAGCAGCAACGGCACGGTGAGCAACCAGTCCACGTAACGGTAGCCAACGTTGTAGGCCCATGGGTTGTTCGGGGCAGTTTCGAATGCGTGCTTGAACGATTCGAAGATGCGGAAGTAGTGGTAAGCGGCGATGAAGGTCACCATCGCGCTTGCGACGAGCGCACCGCGGTAGCGAGGCAACACGCGCTTCTGGGATGCCAACATGAAGACGGTCGTGGCGAGCATTGCGGCGAGCCCGAGCGAGAGCATGTTGTAGACCGCGGAGAACTGGCCGTCGGTCAGGATTTGAGAGAGGTGGTTCATCCACGCACCCTTTCATTTATTCACTGCTCAGCCAGGGGTCTGACCAAGCGCCGGGGCGGTGTAGACCGTCGCGAGCGGACAAACCTTTGCGATTACGGGTCAGCCTTGCAACTTGACACACCTGCGAACCAGTTTGATTTGGTAGGGAATGTCCGTTTTTAGCCTAGGTTGTGATGCAGGTCACACGCTCATGCAGAGGTGATTCGGCTGCGATGTTTGCCGACTCCAGGCGTGACTCTGCGCTCAACTCAGGGTGATTGAGGGCTGACATCAGGGCAGACGAGCAGGTTGTGAGAGGGCTTTCACCACCGCGCATACATATTAAATGCGGCGAGGTTCGGTGGCGCGGTTCGGTGGCGTGGTTTGGCGGTGCGAGGCGCGGTTTAGGCGTGGGTGTTCACAAACGTGATGAGCGCACCGAAGTAAGCCTGCGGGTCGTCATACATCGCCATGTGTGAA
>RGCY01000135.1 GCA_009918865.1 Actinomycetota bacterium | reverse complement strand
GATTGCAACTGCGGACCGTGCACCATGACCGCGCAGAGTTCGACACAGGGAGTGCGCATCGCGCGCAGCCTCTATGTGGAAAGTAACACTTGCCGCACCTGCTTCGGCGTAGCTAGGAGCCCAACGATCTGGGTCGTCAATCATGAGATGGCAATCAACGTCCGTGGAAACCTGAGCGAGTAGGTCGGCGACCACCGGCAAGCCAATAGTTAGATTCGGCACGAAGTGGTTATCCATCACGTCCACGTGCAGCCAGTCCGCGGTGGCAGCAACGCGTTCACATTCCTGAACAAGCCGCCCAAAGTTCGCAGAAAGGATGCTAGGAGCAATCACAATACCCACGGTGTCAGCCTACGCGCGAGCCACAAAGCACTTGTTTCGGCGCGACGTTTGCTGCCGACATGCGCCTAAATGCGCCGTAAGGCGGCGACAAACATGCCGTCTGTGCTGTGCAAGTGCGGCCACAGCCGCAGGTACTTTTGACCCTGCATGAGCGACATGAGTTGTGTGCTGTTGTTGATGCCTGACACGACCCCAAGGTGCGAACTCAGATCGATGACGTCACTGTTGATACCTGCGCGTGCCGCATTGGCGCGCACTCGGTCCACGACGACAGTCGTTTCGGAAATATGTGGCGAGCACGTTGCGTAGATCACGAGGCCCCCTGTGCGCACTGCTCGTAACGCTGCTGAGAGCAGTTGCTCCTGCAGGGGTGCCAAATCTGCAACATCACTAGCACTCCGATGCCAGCGCAAATCTGGTCGGCGACGCAGCGAACCAATTCCGCTACACGGCGCATCAACGAGCACACGATCAAAGGATTCGTCTGCATACCAATCGAAAGCTGCCAGCTGCGTGCTATCTCCAACGCTGGTGCGCACTCCTGGGTAGTTCTTTACTGCAGACTGCACGAGCCGAATTCGGTGCTCATGTGCATCAATGGCAGTGAGATGTGCACCCCGTTGCGCCGCAAGTCCGGCGAGGATTGCAGCCTTGCCACCCGGTCCCGCGCACATGTCAAGCCATTGTGTGTCTGGCCCGTCGATGGGTAGACCTGCAGCGATGAGTGCAACCACTTGACTGCCTTCATCTTGGGCGCCTGCATGACCAACCGCAATCGCAGGAATTGCTCCGATGTCTCCACGCACACCTGTGATGGCGAGGTCACTCCACTGACCGGCGTGACCTTGAGTTGCGTCAATCAATTCATCGCGTGACGTTAAACCGGGTCGAATGCATAGGGTTGGACGCGTGCCGGCGTTGTCAGCCGCGAGCAGATCGGGTAGGTCATCCACGTCACGGCCATCTGCGCGTAGTGCATCACGCAAGGCAATGACAATCCAGCGTGGGTGAGACCACGCAGTCGCCAATGCATCAATTTCGTCTCGATTCGCACTACAAACCTTCTGCCACGTTTCTAGATTCTCCGCCGTTGCGCTGCGCATCACGGCGTTCACAAATCCACGTGCGTTAGGCGCTCCGATTTCGGCAACTAAATCCACCGTTGTGGACACGGCCGCATGTGCTGGCACTTCAAGCAGTAACGCTTGCGCAATACCCAGCCGCAATGCAGTCAGGGAATGGCTGTCAATTGCGCTCACAGCGCGCTTGGCTGCATGTTCAATAACAGAGTCAATGAGTCCACGCCACCGCAATGTTGTGTAGACGATATCTGTCACGAAAGCACGATCACGGGGTTCCAATGTCGTGCCTGAAAGCACTTGCGGCAAGAAGAGATTGGCATACGCCCCACGATTCTGCACCGCATCAAGGACTCGCCACGCAACTGCGCGCGGCGATGGATGCGCTGGCTGACTTTCGGCGCTGGCGCGTGAAGGGGACCTCAAGTTTTTCGCTCTGCCTGTCACCGCAACTCCATCGGCTCAATGCGAACTCCACGAACCCAGTCAGTCGCCATCATGGATGCTTTCCCCGCAGGCTGCACCATCCCGAGCCGGACATCTGTTGAGCCCGTGCCCACATAGACACCACTGCGGTCAACGCGAATCTGACCTGGCTCACAGGTGCGGTCAGCACACACATCAACGGCAGATGTGAGTTTCAGTCGTTGTTCAGCAATTGTGGTCCACGCAGTAGGAGATGGACTCATGGCCCGCACCTTGCGTGAAATTGCCAAAGCGGGGCTGCGCCAGTCAAGGCGAGCATGTTCAGTGGTGATGCGACCGGCCCAGGTTGCAGATGCATGATCTTGTGGCAGACCCGCCAACGTGCCTTGGGTCAACCCTGTCATCACTTCTGCCATGAGTTCAGCGCCACTTGCACATAACCGCTCAAACAACGAGCCGGCCGTATCGTCGCTTCGTATCGCTTCAGTCGCCTGACCGAAAATTGGACCGGTATCTAGTCCTTCTTCAATCTGAAACACACTCACACCTGTGACTTCGTCTCCGGCTTCAATGGCGTGTTGCACGGGTGCAGCACCTCGCCACGCAGGTAGCAAGGAGAAGTGCAGATTCAGCCAGCCGTGGCGTGGCAAGTGCAAAAGGTGCACTGGAATCATCAGCCCATAAGCCACGACAATCACCACATCAGGACGTTTGTCTGAGAGCCAGGCTTCGGCCGCGGGATTGCGCAAAGATTGCGGTTGCCAGACTTCAATTCCGGCAGCATCGGCTTCCTGTGCCACCGCACATCGCTTGGCGCGACGACCTCGACCAGCTGGTGCATCGGGTTTAGTTAGGACACCCACCCATTCGCAGTCATGTGCGAGTAAGCGACGAAAGACCTCCGCCGCCGGTTCAGGGGTGCCTGCAAACAGCGCACGCATTGCTGTCAAAGCCCAAACCGACCATGTGGATCAAGTTTGACCGCAGGGGCAGGCTGACCGAACCACTGCGATTCTCGAATTGCGCGCATCGCATCGCGACGGGCTTCAGGGTCAAGCCGATCAACAAACACCACGCCATCGAGATGGTCTGTCTCGTGCTGGATACATCGCGCGAGTAATTCACTCCCGCGAATGGTGATGGGCTCCCCGTGCATATCAACTCCATGAGCCACGACAGAGAGCGCTCGCTTGGTGTCGAAACTCAAACCGGGAACAGACAAACAGCCCTCTGGTCCATCTTGTTCTTCGTCAGAGAGATGGAGAATTGGATTACACACGTGACCCAACTCGTCATCGACGTACCACGTGAATACTCGAAGGCTCACACCTATTTGTGGTGCAGCTAACCCCACACCGGGCGCTTCCAGCATCGTGTGGGTGAGATCAGACACAAGGGTTCTGAGTTCTTTGTCAAAAGTGTCAACGGGAGCAGCAACGGTCGTGAGCACCGGGTCCCCAAAGAGGCGGATGGGTTGCACTGTCACGTCGAACTCCAAGATGTGGACACGCGGATGCGCTCTGCTCCGCCGCCGCAGTCTAAGTCAGTGGCATGTGCACGCGGCTCAGCCAAGCTGGGCGGGGTCAACGTGAACGCGGACCGGGTCACCGCGATGGGCCGCTTGACGTTGGGCAAGCACAGTGCGCAGTTGGTGACTCATATCCGCCCCATGCCGCCAAGGCACTCCAATGTGCACGCGAGCAAGTCCATTCGGTTCAGCAACCGGACCGATAATCTGCGAAGGTTCGGGTAACGAGAGTTCGTCGATTACTTCCAAGACATCGCGCGCACTTCCCTGCAATGAAATAGCTCGTGCCGCAGGAGGCAAATGTGCAGATTCGC
>RGCY01000134.1 GCA_009918865.1 Actinomycetota bacterium | reverse complement strand
CGCTCGGTTCGCCACGAGTGCCACGACGAGGTCATCGCTTGACGTCGGAACACACGTTGGATCTTCGCGCCGCTCTTGAGCCCGTAAGTCGCGAACCATTGCTCGTAAATCCGATGGGTCAACGCCACACAGTGGTGAGTAGATGAGTGAATAGGCCATCTGAACGTTGACGCTCGTCGGGATTTCAACGAACAGCCCCGCATTAAGCAACGCGCTGACTGCCGCGTTGTCGGCAACTGGCGCTTCATCTCCATCCAGTTGCACCGGAATTGCGAAACCAGATAAGGCCCTAGCAAGAGCCGGGATCTGTTCACTTGTGCGCACAAGCACCGCAATCTCACGCAGAGAAGTCCCCTGCTGCCGAAGCCGAGCAATCTGCTCTGCAACCACTCCAGCTTCCACTCGCGCACTCGCGCATACAACGACCTCAACGGCGGGCTGCGGTTCTGCCACCTTGCCGTCGTCTCCGGCTCGTGCCGCTGGTACGTCAGTGTCGCCGTTCGCGTCGGAACTGCCCCCACCCAGAACATTCGAATTCATGAGATTGAGACCGCCGACGCACTGCGGTGCGCGATGGCGTTCGCGGATTGCAGACCAGCCCAGCACCCCGGGGTACTGCACTCGCGACAGCCCAACATCTGCCACCGCGCGCAATGCTGGTCCAAATCGTCGACACGTGCGCAGCACCAATGTTCGAGTGGGTCGCTGCGCTGTTGCGAAATCATCATCGAAACGAAATAGCGCGCCAACATCTGCACCTCGGAACGCGTAAATGCTTTGGTCAGGATCACCAACGACAGTGACATCGCACGTCGGACCAACAATCGCTTTCAGCAATTCGACTTGGGCTGGGTCCGTGTCTTGGTACTCATCAACAAACACCGCACGAAGTTGTGAGTGCACCTGCTTGGCAATGTGTGGATCTTGCAGTGCGGCCGTTGCCGCGACCACAAGACTTGAATAATCAAAGGCATCGCGGTCTTCAAGGTAACTCTCGTACTGCTCCAGCAGATTCGCGGCGAGCGTCCATGCTGGGTCGCCATGTGCCGCAGCACGCAAAGCACGGGCATCCAAACCCACCGAACGGGCGCGAGCCATGGCCGTGCGCAGTTGCCGACCAAATTCAGTGGTGAGGACGGCTACTCGCAAATCATCAGGGAAGGCCAATCGTCCAACATCTAGGGCCGCATGCACGATTTCGCGAACGGTGGACTGCTCTTCGTAGCCCGCGAGCAGTCGTGGGGAATCTTGGAGGTGCAATGTCTCGGGGTACTTGCGCACCACCGCAAATGCAAAGGAGTGGAATGTTGAGACCTGAGGGGCAGCCCCACCAAGCCTCACCGCAACACGGTCGCGCCATTGCGCCGCAGCATCACGAGCGAAGGTCAAACCGAGTACCTGTTCCGGTGTGCAGGCATCAGGGCCGGTCAGACGATTAATCATCGCCTCCACAAGCGTGGTGGTCTTTCCCGTCCCAGGGCCAGCGAGCACCAACAGTGGCGAGCCGCGATGTGCAACCACATCTCGTTGCTGCGCATCGAGTTTTGGTTCGGTGGTCGATAGCGGCGAGCGAACGAGTCGCAAGGCTGGCTGCCCAAAGTCACTTCGTCCAGCCCCGTCTTGGGTGACCACCGATGTATTCGTCACGGGGATATCCAATCTGACGCATCTGACATGTGCCCCGAGCCGACGCGCCGCAGCCGCTCATAGCAACACCCCGACAGGTGCCAGTCCGGGTCTGCCACGATCACCCCGTGCAACAACCGCTGGTCATTGATGCCGGGCTCGTCGCGCCACGCGTGCGTCGGCCTTATGACCTGCTCGCCGCGTTGATGTGGGTGCTCATCACTACGGTCATCGTCTTGGTGGGTTACCTCGCCACCGCCACTGCTGCTGGTCTTGAAAGCGACCTAGCCAGCGCTGGTGCGAAGCTCCCCACTGCCTTCCATTTTCTTCTGAACATTGCCGCCGGTCTTGGCATCATCGCGCTACCACTTGCCGCTGCCGTTGACGCAATCCTTCGGCGCCGCTTCCGGGCGTTGCTCGATGGCGCCGCAGCGGTCTTTGTAGCGCTGACGCTCACGTCGGCTGCAAGCCTTGCCATCACCCATTTTGGTTCGGAACGACTTGTCTTAGCGCTAGCCGGTTCCACGAGCACGGTTCGTGGAACTCCCACATCTCCAGTGATTGCTGGACTTGTTGCGCTACTCGTGGTGGGTCGCATCAGTAGCCGCACCGGCTGGCGTGCGGTCGGCTGGCTGGTTGCCGGGGCCACAGTTGCCATCACGATTCTGACAGGTGGCATCAGCGCCACCGGCGTGCTAGCAAGTGCAAGTTTTGGTGCCGCGTTGGGCTACCTCTACCGCTGGATTGTCGGGAGTGAAACGGCGCGCGCGAGCAGTCAGCAAATCATTGACGCACTCGCGTCACATCATTTGAAGGTCATGGAGTTGTGGGCCACCACTCGCACCTTGCGCGGACGCCACTATGTCGCATCCCTTGACGATGGGCGCACGCTTGATGTTCGAGTGCTTGACCGCGACCTTGCCGGCGGCGATCTCTGGCAGACAATTCGTCGTAGTTTTCGAGTCCGTGGCGTGGGGGGCATGGGACTCTCCGTGCAGCGAACCCTTGAACGCGCAGCGCTCATGTCTTACGCCGTCTCTCGCGCGGGCGTACCCGTCAACGAAACCTGCCTCGTTTGTCAGGTTGGTGCAGAGTCGTCTCTCATCGCATCAGTTCGTCAAGAAGGCTCCACGCTCACTACTCGTCGCGACACCGGCGTGGCACTGACTGAACTTGACCTATGCAACGTGTTTGCGCTTCTTCGCACCTTGCATGAACACGACATCGCTTTGAGGACCATCACAGGCTCAACATTCGCCATCGCCGCTGATGGGACAGTGCACATCACCGATGCTTCTTATGGAACTGTCGCTGCTGACGATGTGCAAAGACGTCTCGACACTGCTTCGACCTTGGTCTTGCTTGCAGGACATAGCGCGGCTGACAAAGCAGTTGCTGCAGCCCGAACTCAACTCGGAGATGCTGCAGTCATCGCCGCCTTGCCGGCACTTCAGCGATTTGCTCTTTCATCAGGAGCTCGCGATGAAACGAGGAAGCGTCGCGGTTTGCTGCGTGAGGTCCAGCGTGCAGTTGCAGATGTCGCCCCTGATATGCCGACACAAGATGTGCGCATTGAGCGCATGCGACCCCGTGCAATCCTCTCGCTCGTGGCGGGCACCGTGGCCGCTTACCTCATCACCGGGCAACTTGCCCATGTTGACATTCGTGCGCTCATGGACCGCGCTGAACCAGGCTGGCTCGCCATTGCCCTGGCAGGCAGTGTTTTGACATACATCGCAACGACCATTGTCTACCTAGGAGTCGTGACGGAACGACTGTCTTTCTGGCGCACACTGCTCGCGCAAACTGCATCATCGTTCGCAAATGTGATGACTCCCGCGAGCGTCGGCGCGATGGCTTTGAATACGCGCTTCGTCACGCGTGCTGGCGTGCCGGCTGCGATGGCTGTCGCCACCATCGGCTTAGCGCAAGCCGCCGGTGCAGTCACATACATCACAATGTTGGTTGCAGCCGTTGTCACCACTGGCGCACGACAAGACTTGGCATTCACGCTGCCTCGGATTGCGGTGGTCATTGCCGTTGTGGTGCTTGTCGCGGTTGTGCT
>RGCY01000133.1 GCA_009918865.1 Actinomycetota bacterium | reverse complement strand
GACCGACCCCGAGTTTGCAGATGCCACCTACGTGGAACCTATTACCGCTGATGTTGTTGCTCGCATCATTGAGCGCGAGCGCCCAGATGCCTTGCTCGCGACTTTAGGCGGACAGACCGCACTAAACACTGCGATGGCCCTACATCGAGCCGGGGTGCTGGAAAAATTCAATGTTGAACTGATTGGTGCGGATGTTGACGCGATTGAACGTGGAGAAAACCGAGAGAAATTCCGGGACATCGTTGCGGCAATCGGTGGGGAAAGTGCACGCTCAATTATTTGTCACACCATGGACGAATGCATTGCTGCCGCAACAGAATTGAACTACCCGGTCGTGGTGAGACCTTCCTTCACGATGGGTGGCGCTGGCTCGGGCATCGCTTATAACGAATCCGACCTGCATCGGATTGCTGGGCTGGGATTGCAAGCGAGTCCCACGACCGAAGTGCTTCTTGAGGAATCCATCATCGGATGGAAAGAATATGAACTTGAGTTGATGCGCGATCGAAATGACAACGTGGTGGTTGTGTGCTCAATTGAGAACCTCGACCCCATGGGTGTCCACACTGGTGACTCCATCACAGTAGCGCCGGCAATGACACTGACTGACCGCGAATATCAGCGGATGCGTGACCAGGCAATTGACATCATCCGTGCAGTCGGTGTTGACACCGGTGGTTGCAATATTCAGTTCGCAGTGGACCCAGCGACCGGGCGCATGATTGTGATTGAGATGAACCCACGAGTCTCGCGCTCATCGGCCCTAGCATCAAAGGCAACTGGCTTTCCGATTGCGAAAATTGCTGCCCGGCTTGCCGTGGGTTACACCCTCGATGAAATCCCTAACGACATCACAGGCGAAACGCCAGCGTCATTTGAACCAACTCTGGACTACGTGGTCGTCAAAGCGCCGCGCTTTGCGTTTGAAAAGTTCCCTGGTGCTGACCAGGTGCTTACAACCACGATGAAGAGTGTCGGGGAAGCGATGGCAATTGGTCGCAACTTCACCGAAGCCCTACAAAAGGCACTGCGGTCCCTCGAAAGACCTCGTGGAGTTTTCCATTGGTCAGTCGACCCAGCAGCGCTTGACAAGCACGACTTGCTGGAGAAGGCCAAGGTGCCCACGGACGGCCGGTTGTTGTTTGTACAGCAAGCGTTATGGGCCGGCGTGAGCGTGCCTGATGTTGCTACTGCCACCGGAATTGACCCTTGGTTCGTTGATCAAATTTCACTGATCAATGAAGTCGCGGCCGATGTTCGCGAAGCAGAGCACTTGGATGCGCACGTCTTGCGGCGCGCGAAGCGTCATGGTTTCTCTGATGTTCAGATTGCCCGGCTGCGCGCCATCTCTGAAGACGATGTTCGCAATCTGCGCCACGAACTTGATGTGCGCCCGGTCTATAAGACTGTTGACACGTGTGCCGCCGAGTTTGCAGCGCGAACCCCGTACCACTACTCCGCTTATGACACCGAAACCGAAGTTGTGTCGCGCACTAGGCCAGCCGTCATCATCCTGGGCAGCGGACCGAACCGCATTGGGCAAGGCATTGAGTTCGACTATTCATGCGTGCATGCTGCGCTGACACTTCGCGATGCAGGTTTCGAAACGGTAATGGTGAACTGCAACCCCGAGACCGTGTCAACTGACTACGACACGTCCGACCGACTCTACTTTGAACCGTTGACTCTTGAAGATGTGTTGGAAGTGGTTGCTGCAGAACAAGCTGCAGGGCCGGTGTTGGGCGTCATTTGTACTTTGGGTGGGCAAACCCCCTTGGGGATTGCCCAGGCTCTGAAAGACAACGGAGTCGAGGTGCTAGGCACGAGTCCAGAAGCCATTGAAGCCGCGGAAGACCGCGGTGTGTTCGGTGCTGTTCTGCAGGCCGCAGGTCTTCCGGCCCCACAATGGGCAACCGCAACTAGTGCTGCGGGATGCATTGAAGCGGCAGAACGCATCGGCTACCCAGTTCTGGTGCGCCCGTCGTTTGTGCTTGGTGGTCGGGGGATGGAAATTGTTTACGACTCAACGCAATTACAGGCATATGTTGACAAGCACGCAGGCGGAGACTTGATGGATCATCCGGTGCTGATTGATCGATTCCTAGACGACGCTATCGAGATTGATGTTGATGCGCTCTACGACGGAACCGAGCTGTATCTCGGCGGCGTCATGGAGCACATTGAAGAAGCCGGCGTTCACTCCGGCGATTCTGCCTGCACATTGCCACCTGCCACATTGGGTCGCGAAGTTGTGGCACGGATTCGCCGCAGCACAGAAGCCATCGCGGAAGGGGTGGGTGTGCGCGGATTACTCAATGTGCAGTTCGCCCTTGCTGGAGACGTCCTCTATGTGCTTGAAGCGAACCCCCGCGCATCACGGACTGCGCCTTTCGTATCCAAAGCCACTGGCATCGCATTGGCGAAGGCGGCTGCGCGCATCGCGACGGGACAGACGATTGCTTCACTGCGTGAGCAAGGTTTGCTCGCTGCCAAGGGCGATGGTGGTGACTTGCCTGCAAATTCACCAGTGTCGGTCAAGCACGCGGTTCTGCCGTTCAACCGCTTCCAGGGGGTTGACACCGTGCTTGGTCCGGAGATGCGCTCGACCGGGGAAGTCATGGGCATTGACGATGACTTCGGCTCGGCATACGCAAAATCGGCACAAGCAGCCTTTGCCGGGGGCCTGCCCGTGTCAGGTGGTGTGTTCGTTTCGTTGGCCGACCGAGATAAACGTGCGGCAATCTTCCCTATAAAACGGCTTGCTGACCTCGGCCTAACAGTCTGGGCCACCAGTGGCACTGCCGAAGTGCTGTCTCGTCATGGCATTCCAGCAACAGTGGTGCGCAAACAGCACCAACCGAAGGATGCAGCCGGCACCATCAGCACCGTTGACCTCATCACAAGTGGGCAGGTGCGGCTCGTGGTCAACACTCCGTACGGAGTGGGCACACGCCGGGACGGTTACGAAATTCGCACCGCATCGGTGTTGGCTGGAATCCCACTCATCACCACGGTTCAAGGTCTTGCGGCTGCGGTTCAGGGGATTGAAGCGCTGCTCGCCGGTCGGGTAGGGGTACGGTCGTTGCAGGAGCACAAGGCTGATTTGCTGCGGCTGGCTCATCAACGTGAATTGGTAGGTGCCTGATGGCGATACAAGTTGATGGTGAAGTTGTGGCCATGCGTCGGGTCGGCGCCTACTTCCACATGAGCATGACTGCACCCGGAATTCCCGAACAGACTCGCCCGGGACACTTCATCGCACTCAGTGTCGGCGGCCCCACATCGGCTGCCTTGTTGCGTCGTGCTTTCTCTGTTCACCGAGTGAACGAACGTGGTCTCTACGGAGGCACTGTTGACATCGTCTTCGCTGCACACGGTGTTGGCACCCAATGGCTGTCCACATTGGAACGTGGAGCACTACTGAATGTGGTTGGCCCACTCGGTCGACCATTCGCGCTACCACGCGAATCGGTTGGATGTGTGCTTGTCGGTGGGGGTTACGGCGCAGCCCCACTCGCGATGCTGGCCGAACAACTGCGAGCGCGTGGGTGTCGGGTTGACATGGTGCTCGGGGCCGCTAGCGCTGACCGGTTGTTCGGCGTTCTTGATGCTCGTCGCAGTGCATCGTCAGTGACAGTTACCACCGATGATGGCAGCACTGGCACGAAAGGTCGAGTCACAGATGTGTTGCCAGAC
>RGCY01000132.1 GCA_009918865.1 Actinomycetota bacterium | reverse complement strand
GGGCTCATCGAGTAGCAGCACGCGCGGCGAATGCATGAGTGCGGCAATCAGGGCCGTTTTTTGCTTGTTTCCGCGCGATAGGTCGTGAATGTGAATGTCAAGGTCGAGGTCGAGCCGCTGCGCAAGTTCGGAGATTCGCTGCTCGTACTGACCACCGCGCACACGCTGGACGAACAGCAGGCATTCACGTGACGTGAGCCGCGGATAGAGTGCCGGGCTCCCCGGGAGGTATCCCACATTCGCACGCACCTCAGGATTCGAATCCAGCGCGCTTCCTCCAAGAAGTCGCGCTGAACCAGCGCTTGCAAACACCAACCCCATCAAGATGCGCAGCGTCGTTGACTTCCCGGCGCCATTGGGGCCAACAAATCCGAGAATCTCACCGGGCGCGACACTGAAGGTGAGGTCATCCACTGCGCATGTGCGCCCGAACCACTTGGTCAACCCTGTGACTTCAATTGCAGCACCGAGACGGGCGTCATCTGTTGTGGGCAAATGGGCTTGTGTCAGCACATCTTGACGGTAGGGGTTCACGCCCTACGGCATGCGCCTACCGGCAAATCTGTTCGCATGGCGGCACAGGAGTGCTTCAAGAACTCAGCCTGGCAGTAATCACACAGTGCTGAGATGTAGGCGCGTGCCGGTGAGACTTTGCTTTACAAACTGCTCGTTGCAAGAACTCCCGCAAAAATCTGCCATGCAAGCAGGCTCTTGGCGATGAATGACAGGGTGATGTAGGTGCGCTCGCCCACAAGGTAGTCCTTCCAGCGCCCGACCTCCTTGTATTGCAACCATTGCACGACTGCAAAACAGTTGAAGAAGGCAAAGAGCGAGAACACGACCCCATAGACAAAGCCTGGCGGTTCATTCGTGCTGCCTGGTGAAAACAACAGCCAGAACATCGCAACCCAAGGAATCACTCCTGCGAGACAGCCGAACCAGAAAGGCAAAAGCCCACCCTTGCCGGGTTCTTCGTATTTTTCCTGCAACCACCCAAACAGAATCATTGCGATGTTGCAGCCAGCAACCGCCAGCAGTGCGACGACATCCCAAATTCCATTGATGAGGCCAATCAGGATGATCATCAAGGTCGATGAGAATGCATACTCAACCCAACGAGCAATGTTGCGCTTGTTAGACAAGTCGGTTCCATAACGCCTAAAGCCAGGACCGGAGACCCAGAAGTGAGCAGCGGCACTCATCAGTGAGAACAGTGCGACACCTAAAGCGATTGGAAAGTCGAATAGGTGGACGCTCTCAAACTTGGCCCCGGGAATTGGTGCATCCTGCAGGTAGTTCACTGACACTGGTAGGGCGAAACTGTTCGCCAGCACGAGAATCGCGATGGCTTGGATGAGATGGAATCCACCTGCGATGATGTTGTAGCGGCGAAGACCTGCAAGTCGATTTGCTGGGATATCAAGTGGGGTGCTTGATGCCATCAGGTGGGCTCCGTTCTCTCAAGAGGTGGGAAGTTTGCGCATGTTCATTGCAGCGATGCTTTAGTGCTCGACTGCACCTTTCAACCGCTGCAAGCCATCAGCGAAATGCTTTGACATCACCGAGTCGAGTCTCATCAGGCTCACGAACGCTCGCTCCGCAAGAGTTCGTTTGCCGGACATTGACCATGTGACCGTGGTGCCGCTACTTGTCGGCTCGAGAAACCATTTCACATCATCTTCGCGTTTGTTGCGGCTGGTGAATTGCATGTGTATGTCAATGGTGGAATCGGAGATTGCCGTGATGGTCATCACGCCGGACCCAATCTTTTTGCTCGCCCACGAGTAACTCGCTCCAACACCGGCAGAGGGATGAGAAACCTCAATCGCGGCGCTTGGGTCCATCTCAAGGAATGGGTTCCATGCGCTGAAATTCGACAGGTCGGCAAGGAAATCGCGGATGACTGGAGCACTGGCAGAGATGTCTTGACTGACCTTCAGTTGGTAATCCGCAGTCACGGCAACAGACTAGCGACGAAGGCCCCGAAATTCGCGAGCGCGCCCGAGAGGATTCGAACCTCTAACCTTCTGATCCGTAGTCAGATGCTCTATCCGTTGAGCTACGGGCGCCGTCCTAAGAGTGGAGTTTACCTGCCCCATCTACCAAGCCGATTAGTGGCTTATCGAACAGTGATGGGTGCCGGCCATTTCGAGCCGACACCCACCACTTGGGTCTTCTGTTCCTGCCGTCGAGTGCAGGAGTCCAGCAGGTCCGTCTTTACTTCTTGGCAGGGTATGCCTTGATGATGCGGTCAATCTGCTTCTTCAGGTCCTTGTTAAGAACCGAGAACTTTGAAGAAGCAGAGGTCAACTCAGTGACCTTGTCTGAAACGCCGCTGAGGATCGTGTTCACAGCAACGAGTTGCCCATTCACCTGATTAAGCAGATCAGTCGCCTGCTTAACCGCGGCTGCCGAGTCCCCAACAGACTTGCTGAGAGTCTCGATCTTGGTGGCGATAGTGCTGTTACCAGAGTTCACAGCTGCGAGAACCGCGGCAATCGCGTCCGCCGACTGCTTGGACGAGTCGGTCGCACTCTTCAGCACAGCATCCAGTTTCGCTGAAAGGTCCGCAATCGCCCCGTCAGCCGTGACAGCCACGATGACGCTGTCCGAGGGCTTGGCAGCGCTGGCACCAGTGAAAGGATAGCCAGCGGGCGACCAGAAGTGGTCCATTTCAGTGTCACAGACCATCAGCAAAACGGTCATAGTGCCCGCTTCTGCGCTGTTGGTGATTGCGTCAATGTAGGCAGTGCCCTGCTGGAAGTCGTCTCCAGTCAAGGTCTCACGCACACGACCCGTCGTGAACCGCCCGATACCAGCGGCACGAGCACAAATGGCCGCGTTCGGATTGACAGGGTTACCGTAGACGTCAGTCACCGTGACCGTTGTCCGAACGACATGACCAGACTTGATTAAGCTGCTAGCGGCGGATGCTCGCAGAGTGCGTGCGCCATAGCCACTTGCGGTCACTGTCGTGGTAAATGTGCGCGATGCAGTTCCATCCGACACTGTGAAAGTCGCATCGGTCGCAAGACCGGTTGCGCGGTAGTTGACATAGAAGCCACCGTCGTCACCGTTAGAGATCGCGGCAATTTGAGTCACAACCACCCAAGACGAGCCATTCCACGAGAGCAGCTCAACAGGACCGGTCGCTGTGACAGTGAGGTCGCGTCCGTAGAGATCGTTGCCAGCGCTGTTCCGCAGTCGTCCATAAACCGAGTTATTGGGCTGGGTCACATCGTCGTAGGAGAGATAAGTTCGCACGTCAACATCCAGAGCGATGTTGTTGGCAATGGCCTGGTCGGCAGTGACGTAGTCGAACTGGACACTTCTCGCGTACAGCAGTTCGCCATCGCCAGCCCGCTTGTGGGAGATGGTGATTGATTCAGTTCCGTCACCCGTCCCCGCCTTGTCCTGCCACCCAATTGATGCCAGTCCGCCGGTAGTCGAAATGGTCTTGACGACAGCGTTTGCATTCCGCCCGGCCTCCGAAGTGAAAAGAACCTCGCCTGAGAATCCGTCACCAAACTGGTCGGTCAACTTAGCTGTCATCTTCGTTGTGCTGCCGTTCACGGCGGTGAAGCGCGAAGGGGTGACAAGTGCCAGCGTGGTCGCACGACGGAGCTCAATCGAATAGCAAGTCGTGAACGAATCGCTCGTCAGAGACGCGGTGATAGTGGCAACGACACAAACGGTCTGTTCGCTCTTGTCAGTTGCAGGGCGTGTCACTGTCACCGAAATTTGGCCGTTG
>RGCY01000131.1 GCA_009918865.1 Actinomycetota bacterium | reverse complement strand
TTTCCGATCCGCGTCCTGTGGATGTCGCGTGGCCAGAAGCCCACTGGCCAGTATCGGAAGACACCGTGTTGCAAGGCGAGTTTGTCGAGTTGCGTCGCACCAGCGCTGCGGATGCGCCTGCGCTCGCGCTCGCACTCCAAGATGAATCGGTGTGGACATTCGCAGTTATGGCACAACCATCGGCCGAGCAATGGCGTTCAGTCATCGACGGGCTACGCACAAATGCACCGAATTTTTGCCAATGGACAGTCACACTCAATCAGCAAGTCAGCGGTCTGCCTGCCGGCACTGTTGTCGGGACTACCGCATACCTCGAGACAAGTGCAGGGGATGCTCGCACCGAAATCGGGTTTACCTCCTATGACCCACGCGTCTGGGGAACGAAAGTGAATCCAGAATGCAAATTGCTTCTGCTTCAGCATGCCTTTGAGAATTTGAAGATGGGGCGTGTGCAACTCAAGACCGACGCTCGCAACATCAGGTCCCAACAAGCGATTGCCCGGCTCGGTGCCACATTCGAAGGTGTGCTCAGGCGTTACCAGCGCCGGCACGACGGCACAGTGCGTGACACGGTGTTGTTCTCAATCACCGCGGAGCAGTGGCCAGCCGTGCGAGCCGGGTTGATAGCCCGGCTTGGCAGCGGCCCACGGGCGTAGGCTCTCAACATGCACGAACCCACCAACGCTCCTGCCCCTGCTTCTGCGGCTGCTTCGGTTAACCCTGCCGAAGGGCAGCGGGTTTATGACCTAGACCGCGCACATGTGTTCCACTCTTGGTCTGCACAAGCGGCATTAAAGCCGCTTGTGATTGCTGGGGGCCGTGGTTCGTATGTGTGGGATTACGACGGCAAGCGGTACCTTGATTTCTCCACGCAATTAGTGAACGTCAACATTGGTCATCAGCATCCAAAAGTCATCGCAGCAATCGTTGAACAAGCAGAACAGTTAGCGACGATTGCGCCACAGCATGCTGTCGCGTCGCGCGGTGAAGCAGCAGCTCGCATCGCTGCATTAGCGCCAAAGCACATGAACAAGGTGTTTTTCACTAACGGTGGTGCGGACGGCATCGAGAATGCAATCCGCATGGCGAGGATTCACACGAACCGTCACAAAGTCCTCTCGTTTTATCGCTCGTACCATGGCAACACCGGCGCTGCCATCAATGCCACTGGCGACCCTCGCAGGTGGCCAAACGAGTTCGCGCACGGACACGTTCACTTCTTCGGGCCCTATCTTTATCGCTCGCACTTCAATGCAACCACCGAAGAAGAAGAGACAACTCGCGCGCTGGCACATCTGCGTGATGTGGTGACCTTTGAAGGTCCACACACCATTGCAGCAATCGCACTTGAAAGTGTCGTGGGAACTGCAGGCGTTCTGATTCCACCGCCGGGATACCTCGAAGGCGTACGAGCCCTCTGCGATGAATTTGGCATCGTCTACATCGCAGATGAAGTCATGGCTGGATTTGGCCGAACTGGTCGCTGGTTCGCCTTTGAGAATTTCAATGTTGAACCGGATTTGATTGTCTTTGCTAAGGGTGTGAACTCCGGTTATGTGCCACTTGGAGGCGTGGTCATCAGTGACGTCATTGCGGCAACATTTAATGACCGTGTGTTTCCTGGTGGCTTGACCTACTCTGGCCATCCTCTGGCATGTGCATCTGCGGTTGCCACGATCGATGCGATGCGTGAAGAACAGATGGTCGAAAATGCAGCACGAATCGGGCAAGACGTGCTCGGCCCGGGGCTACACGAATTAGCCGATAAACACCCGATGATTGGAGAAGTGCGTGGGTTAGGTGTCTTTTGGGCGCTGGATTTGGTCAGCAACCGCAAGACTCGCGAGCCTTTGGCTCCATATGGGGGAACGTCACCAGCGATGGCACAGTTGCAGGCAGAATGCAAAGCGCGCGGTTACCTCCCCTTCGTGAACTTCAATAGGTTGCATGTGGTGCCGCCTTGCAATGTTTCCGATGATGAAGTTAGGGAAGGGTTAGTCATCCTTGATGAAGTCTTTACCGCACTTGCATCACACTATGTCGGTTGATTTATCGTGCACGGAAAAGGGTTCCGAACTGCACCCTTGGGGTGCGAGGTCAACTATGTCCATAAATCCGATCACTTCATGGCTCACATGTCCATGACCGGAATTTGTGGTTGAGTCGCACGCCAGGCGCTCTAAGAAGCACGAAATCGTCGCAGGCGAAGTGAGTTGGACACGACCATCACACTTGATGCCGCCATTGCGAATCCGGCAATCATCGGATTGAGCAATCCGGCGGCAGCAAGTGGAATCATGATGATGTTGTATCCGAAGGCCCAAGCAAGATTTGCGCGAATTGTGTTCAGAGTTGCACGAGCCAAATTCAATGCAGGAAGAACGAGATTCAACCGAGAACCAACAACAGTGATATCTCCTGCCGCAATCGCAGCACCTGAGCCACCACCCATGGCAATCCCAATATCTGCAGTTGCTAGCGCAGCCGCGTCGTTGATGCCATCTCCCACCATCGCCACGGTGTGACCTTGGGCTTGTAGTCCCCGAACTGTTTGAACTTTTCCTTCGGGAGTCACTTCGCTGCGAACTGAGTGGGCAGGGATGTTGGTCGCTCGGCCGATGTGCTGTGCAACTGAGGCGTGATCGCCAGAAACCAACCAAGGCTGAAGGTTCATTTCCTGTGCTGCCCGCACAACATGACTCGCTTCTGGTCGAATTGTGTCGGCGACCGCGAGGCTGAGACGTGGCGTTGCATCTACGCTGAACACCACCACGGACCAACCCTGTTCGCGCCAACTTTTCACGGCCACTGAGGCATCCGCAGCGCCCTCTGCAGGCGATGTGTTCGTGCGCTCGGTGGCCCATGCCATGCGACCGAGTCGCAGCAGCGCGCCATCATGAACTGCTTGAATTCCAAACCCTGCAACTTCATGAACATCTGTGAGCGGAGTGGTTTCGAAAGGCCCATGTGTGTGTGCATGAACGGCAACCGCATGAGACACCGGGTGTGTGCTGGCGCTAGCGAGGGCAGCAAGCGCACGCCAATATCCGACGCCCATTGAATCCGCGCCTTCGGTGGCCATCACAGTGAGTTGTCCGGTTGTCAGGGTGCCGGTCTTATCAAAAATGATGGTGTCAATGCGTGCTGCGTTTTCCAGCACTTCCGGGCCGCCAACAAGAATTCCAAGTTGCGCACCCCGACCCACTCCAGCCAACATCGCGGTTGGTGTCGCTAACCCCAGCGCACATGGACATGCCACCACCAACACCGCAAGAGCCGCAGTGACTGCAGTCTCGGTGTCACCCACGAGAGCCCATGCCGCGCCGGTGGCGGCAGCAATGATGAGTACGACAGGAACGAAGACGGATGAAATTCGGTCAGCCAATCGTTGAGCCGATGACTTGCGCGATTGCGCTTGCATCACGAGTTCACCAATCTGTGCGATGCGAGTTGCAGCACCGACGGCGGTTGCGCGCATGGTGATGTGTCCTGTGAGCACAACCGTGCCACCTGTGAGTGAATCGCCAACTCGTGCGGTGGTAGGCACGGCTTCGCCGGTGAGCATTGATTCATCCACTGCGGTTTCACCGTCAAGAATCACACCATCGACGGGAACAACTTCACCAGGTTTGATGAGCAGGGTGTCATTGACCAGGATGAATTCGGTTGGAACCAATTCCGTTGTGCCATCCGCGAGCAAGCGACGCCCGCTGACCGCCTGTAGCGCAAGCAACTCGCGAATGGCTTGACTAGACTCCCGGG
>RGCY01000014.1 GCA_009918865.1 Actinomycetota bacterium | reverse complement strand
TGTCGCAGGATCAAACCGTTTTGCTGCAGCTTGCGAAACAGAACCGAAAACCCAAGTCGATAACGCGATGTCAACGATTGCAATCGCGAAAGCGGTGATTGCCATGGTTGGCGCTAGCAGCCGCCCCCGGGAACGAACCAAGGCCCAGCCAATCTTGGCGAATGCCGCGCCCCGAATCAATCCAGGAGGAATCAACTCATCTTGTGACTCAGGTTGCTCTTGCTGGCTCATGGCAGGGAGTCCTTCTCAGTGTCGCGGTTAAACATGACTGGCTAACGGCGCTTATTCTGCGACTGTGGCTGCTGCGCACCGAAAGTCCCCCTCGCGTATTGCTCGTGAGCATCGCGTGGTGGTCACGGCTCGCGATCGGCAACTCGGCATCGTGATTGGCGACGCCGTTGCTGTCGAAGGTCTTGATGTGCGAGGTCCAGTGACTTTGGACCATTGTGGAACGCGAGTGCGAGATTACGTTCCGCGAGCAATTCCCGTGTGTCTAGCTATCGCCGAAAGCGATGTGAATGTTTGCATTCCCATCGTAGAAGATGTGCGGCATCTTCCTGGCCTTGAAATTGTTGTCTTCGGGCGCTTCGATCGTGCTGAGGACATTGCTGAACTCATACATCTTGGTGTGGCAGATGTGATGCGCCCTGACATGCCCAGTGTCGAATTGGCTGCACGACTCCAACGATGCCTTGCATCCGCAGCAGCAACGGCCGGTGCAACCTTGGATGTTGCACATTTGACTGTCGACCTCGTGCGGCGAGAGGTGCGACATGGCACATCGCTATTGAACGTGACTCGCACGGAGTTTGATCTTCTGACGTGCTTAGCGCGGCGAGCGAATCGAGCAGTGTCCGCTGGCGACATTCTCGATCAGGTCTTCGGTTATCCGCGTGACGCTGACTCTCATGTCTTGACCGTGCACATTCAACGCTTGCGCGCCAAGGTTGAGCCAAATCCGCGGCAACCAACCCTCATAAGGTCAGTGCGCGGCGTCGGGTACATGCTCGTGACCAACTGAATTGCCCACAGATCACCCTCTGCGCGCCAACTTCGCGTCGCCAAGTCGACAGGCTTTTGCAGATGAACTCCTCAAGCCTGCGGCGAGCGTTCGCCTCCCTTGTGAATGCCGGTGCACATGCAAGATGTCCAGGCTGCACTCGTCCAAACTCCATGTGTTGCTGCACGCAACATTTCTCGGTGCTGCGCGCCATCCCAGCCAGAGGTGTGGTGCCGCAATCCTTCCCGGTTTTCACAGCCGCGCGGTATGCGCACATTCCCCGGGCACTTGTCGTGGCCTGGAAAGAGCGTTCCCGTTCAGATGTGGCACCGATACTCGCGGCAGCCCTGGCTGAAGTTCTGCTCGCAGCGCTCCAAAGCCACAAGGCTTTCGAGCCTGACGCAGTGACAACCTACTTCGTACCTATCCCGAGCAGGCCGCGCACAAGGGCACTGCGTGGCGGCGACCCGCTACTTGAACTGCTCACATGTGCGGCCCACATCGTTGCGAGTCGAGGTTGGCCGTGCGCGGTGGAACCGCGATTGCTGCGCCGTGTCGGTGGGAAAGATCAAGTGGGGTTAAGTGCTGCGGCGCGTCAGGTAAATGCGAAGCACTCCTACCGATTGCGGCGTGCGCCAGCGCCTAGCACCTTCGTGGTGCTGGTTGATGACATCCTCACTACGGGAGCCACGTTGGGTGCTTGCCGAGACCTGCTGTCCGGTGCCGGCGTGGAAACTCTGGCTGCAGCAACACTGTGTGCGACGAAAGTCTTTTCTCTGCCCATCAATCGGCGTAGCGTGGGAACCCCGACCGGGTGAGGCGCCGTCTAAGACGGCGACGCGATGACGGGAGTGCGCGATGACTCGAATGAACCACCTCCACCTGCCGAACACTGATCTTGAAGTGCGCTTTCACACACGAACCGCCGTAGTAGCCGATTCAGTACGCGACTATGCGAGAGATCGACTTGCTCGTTGCAGTCGCTACGGAATCGTCATCGACAGTGTTGATGTCATGTTTCAACATGAACGCAATCCGCGACAGTCAGAGCACGCATATCGAGTTGAGGTAACTGGACGCGCGACTGGCCTTGTGGTTCGCGCTGAAGCCGCCGGCTCTGATTGGCTGACAGCATTTGATGAATGCCTAGGTCGTTGGCATGAGCGACTGCGGCGCACAAGTGAACGCCGCGCAGCGAAGCGTCGCGGTCGCTTCGGACATCACAGTGCCGTTGCAGTCACGACACCTGCGGACACATCGCCGCTAGAGGCCGCGCCCCACCTACCGGATTCCGCAGTGTTGAACATTGATGTGGAGCATGGTCGGCTGCATGACATTGGGCCATTCATTGTGAGGGAGAAAGCGCATACGTCTTCGCCCATGACAGTAGCGGAAGCGATTGACGCCATGGAGTTGGTGGGCCACGAATTCTACGCATTCATCGACATTGACACGAATCAATTCAGTGTCGTGTACCAACGACGTGCCTTCACTTATGGCCTAATCAGACTAGTCAGCGCCGCCTAAATCGGTCATAGCGAAACCGCACTGCACATTGCACTTTCCAGTGCAACGTCGTGCGGATTCCTCAATTGTGATTCGCAGGGAATTTCACAGAATTGCCTGTGTCGACATCAAGCGTTGTTGCACATCGGGTAGCCAACTCATGACAAGGTTTGCATCTCAGATACCACACATCCGCATGACCGACTGCTGTCGGAAATGCGCAACGGGGGGGGCAACAGAGTGGTCATGTCAACTTCACTGTCGGCGGTGGAAGTGGCTCAGCGACCAGGGGCTGTCATTGATCTTCGAGGTCAACAGCAAAATGAGCCAGGAGTCCTGAGAGTTGCTTTGGTTGATGCTCAAGCAGTCTTTCGACGTGGCGTACGTTCGTTACTTTCGGAAGATCCGGAGATTTCGGTGGTCGCAGATGCTGACAACATCGCTGCGCTTGCACCGATGGTGAGTTCGCAGGCGCCGCAAGTCATCTTGTGTGATGTCGCACTTGTCGATGACTCTGGTGAACTCGCAGCAACGGTGTTGCATGAACAGTTTCCCAACAGCCACGTGGTTGTGGTCGCGAGCATCGAAGATGATGTTCAACTCGCTCGAGCAGTGCGCGGTGGTGCCCGTGGCTACCTGCGTCGCGATTGCACACTTCGCGAACTACACGACACAGTGATTGCGGCCGCGCGAGGCGAGTCAATCCTCGCGCCAAGTGTCGCAACAAGACTGCTTGATGAACTTGCGACGATGGTTCGGCGCAGTGAACAAGGAGCCGAAGGCGTTGGCGCATTGTCAAAGCGTGAGCGCGAAGTGCTTGGACTCGTGGCGGAAGGGTTGAATAACCGCGCAATTGCGGCGCGCCTATTCATCAGCGAAAACACTGTGAAGAATCACGTTCGCAATATTCATGAGAAGCTCGGCGTCCACACGCGAATGGAAGCGGTCGTGCGCGCGGTTCGTGAAGGCGTGCTCACAATCGCCTAAGGTCCACGGGGGTCATCAGCGCGTTGACCCCCTGAACCCACACCCACTCTGGCCTCACTCGACACCTACGATGACCCCATGTCCATTCTCGATCGCATCCTGCGCGCTGGCGAAGGTCGTGCTGTCAAGCGCCTTGAGGGTCTAGCTGCGCAGGTGAATGCGCTGGAGGATGCCGCACAGGCCCTCAGCGATGAGCAGTTGCGCGCGAAGACAGAGGAATTTCGCTCCCGTTATGCACAAGGTGAGAGTCTGAATGACCTCCTCCCAGAGGCCTTCGCTGTGGTGCGTGAAGCCGCTCGGCGCACCCTTGGGCAGCGGCACTATGACGTGCAGTTGATGGGTGGCGCAGCCCTTCACATGGGCAATATCGCAGAAATGCGCACCGGTGAAGGTAAGACATTGGTTTCAACGTTGCCCGCTTACCTCAATGCGATTTCGGGCAAGGGCGTGCACATCGTCACTGTGAACGACTACCTCGCTGAGCGTGATAGTGAGTGGATGGGTCGCGTTCATCGCTTCCTCGGACTCAATGTCGGATGCATCCTCGCTCACATGGACCCGGCTGAGCGCCGGAACGCGTACGCGGCTGACATCACTTACGGCACAAATAACGAATTCGGGTTTGACTACCTACGCGACAACATGAGCGGTAACCCAGAAGACTGTGTGCAACGCGGCCACAACTTCGCGATCGTCGACGAAGTCGACTCGATTCTCATTGATGAAGCGAGAACACCACTCATCATCAGTGGTCCTGCGGACCAGCAAACAGAACACTTCGGGGAATGCTCTCGCCTGGCTCAGCGTTTGGTCCGTGGTGAGGACTATGAGGTCGATGAGAAGAAACGCACTGTCGGTTTACTTGAGACTGGTATCAGCAAGACAGAGGCATGGTTTGGCATCACCAATCTTTATGAGTCGGCAAACACTCCACTCGTTGGGTTCATCAACAATGCCGTGAAGGCCAAGGAACTATTCCGCCGCGACCGCGACTACGTCGTGATGGATGGCGAAGTGCTTATCGTCGACGAACACACGGGTCGCATCTTGGCCGGGCGTCGCTACAACGATGGCATGCATCAGGCAATCGAGGCGAAGGAAGGCGTGCGCATTGGGGAGGAGAACCAAACTCTTGCCACAATCACGCTGCAGAACTACTTCCGGCTTTACGAGAAACTCTCGGGAATGACTGGAACCGCAATGACTGAAGCGGCTGAGTTTGATCAGATTTACAAACTCGGCGTGATTCCAATCCCAACCCACCGAGCCAATCAACGCGCCGACCGCGCTGATTTGATCTACCGCACCGAAGTGTCCAAGTTTCAAGCTGTGGTGGATGACATCGTTGAGCGCCACGCTCAGGGGCAACCGATTCTCGTGGGCACAACAAGTGTCGAAAAGAGCGAACATCTCGCGTCGCTGCTGCTTAAGCGCGGCGTTAAGCATGAGGTCTTGAATGCGAAAAACCACGCCCGAGAAGCGTCCATCATCGCCCAAGCCGGCCGCAAAGGCGCGGTCACCGTGGCGACGAACATGGCCGGTCGTGGTACTGACATCATGCTCGGCGGCAACGTTGAATTCATCGCTAACGCTGATCTTGAGCGTCAGGGATTGTCCCCTGTTGAGACACCTGAAGAGTTCGAACGCGAATGGCCACAAGCACTGGCACGTGCCGAAGCATCTGTGCGCGCAGAGCACGACGAAGTTGTGAGCCTCGGTGGTCTATATGTGCTGGGTACTGAGCGCCATGAGTCTCGCCGCATCGACAACCAGTTGCGCGGTCGTTCGGGTCGCCAAGGAGACCCAGGCGAATCTCGTTTCTATTTGTCGTTGCAAGACGACTTGATGCGCCTGTTCAAAGCGGACATGGTTGATTCTTTCCTGCAGAGATTCAATGTCCCCGATGACCAACCAATTGATTCGCAGATGGTCAGCCGTGCGATTGCTTCAGCACAGACATCTGTTGAGGGTCAGAACTTCGAGATTCGCAAGAACGTCTTGAAGTACGACGACGTCTTGAACAGCCAGCGCAAGGTGGTCTATGCAGAGCGGGCCAAAGTCCTCGCTGGCATGCCCATCAATGACCAAATCCTTGGATTTATCTCTGACACCGTCAGCGCTTACGTCAAGGGCGCGACCAGCGAGGGCTACGCGGAAGACTGGGACCTCGAGCAACTATGGCAAGCCCTTCGAGCGTTGTATCCGGTGTCAGTGTCAATCACGGAACTGATTGCTCGAAGTGGCAGTGACCGCAATGAGTTGGATGCTGAGTTCCTTGCCGGGGAACTGGTCAATGACGCACTAGCCGCATATGCCGCACGAGAACAGCAGCTTGGTGCGGATGTGATGCGCGAAATAGAACGCCAAGTGGTCTTGAATGTGCTGGACCGCAAATGGCGCGAACATCTTTATGAAATGGATTACCTACGTGAAGGAATCGGTCTGCGCGCGATGGCGCAACGAGACCCATTGGTTGAATATCAGCGCGAGGGCTACGACTTGTTCGTTGCGATGATGGATGCCATCAAAGAAGAGACCGTGGGCTATGTCTTTCACGCTGAAGTAGTAGTCAACGATGTTGCGCCGCAGCCCCCGTCCGAAGCCGTGGATTCGGCGGATGCGGACCTGCCAGCCGATGTGACTGTTCGAAGTATCGGGCTGGAGTCTCACGCTCCATCGCAGGTGCAGTATTCGGCTCCGTCTGAGCCAGGCGCTTCGACGACGACTTACACATCGCCAGCGCAGGCTTCTAAGTACGCCGATGTGGGTCGAAATGATCCATGTCCATGTGGGTCAGGCAAGAAGTTCAAGCGCTGCCACGGCGATCCGGCTAACTCCTGACGCTGAAACTGGTTCGCCGATTGGCTTTCCAAGCAAACTCAATCCCGTTCATAGTTCAATGTCTGTCACCCACCAAGACCCGGAACGTGCCGCAGCACGCACCGCGATGGCCCGTGCTGTGATGCCCTGTGGCGTGCGTGCCAAGACCACAGCACTGCACTCCATCACTCGATCATCAATAATCTGCGCGCGCACTCCGCGCACGGTGATGGTGCCTGCAAGGGGATGACCGCCGGCAATCGCCCGCGCGCGGATGTGGCGACGCGATAGGTAGTCATACGCGCCACGACTGGTCCACCTAATCGATTGCTGAGGTGACCTCAATCCCCAGCAAATTTCTGCGCAGAGTCGCGTCAACGTGGTTGCGCGTGTGTGCTCTTCAGCATTGGACTGCCGCGGACTGCGTGGGTCTGCGGTGGACTTGCGTTCATCGTCGGTTTCAAACGGAAGTGGTTGCCATACCTCCGGCACCTTCTTGGCACATTGACCACACCCAGTTGCGCAGCAACGGGTGCGAGGCAGTGCGCCTCCAGGCAGGACGCGCCACTTCACGGTCGAGGTTTGCTGTGTTGGCGCAGATGTCGAGTGTGCGATTGCATTGGCAATCTGGGCTGTGGCACTCGATGCTGTCGTCGCAGTTTTGTTGGCCATGGTTCAGCGCCTTCCAAGGTTGCACGGTCGGCAGCCTGAGTGCGCACCCGGGTTGGTCGGGGTGGGAGTAAAGCCCCGAGTCCTGAGGGTTTGCAGCAGGCGGCGAGCACGTTTTATTCATCTCATTGCGTGCCATTACATGCAGATTCATGCTGTTTCGTCCAGCCCTGACGGGGGCACTGTGGACTAAGGACTGCCTTTGAAATCAGCTCTGGCGAGTCACTAACGCATATGCCTATCGTGGGACATGAGTGAGTTAGGTCCTTTGGATGCAGCAGGTGAGCTTCCCCCACACGAGGGCTCCGACGACATCACACACATCCTCTGGCGTGACCGGGATGTTGAAGTCGTTGATTTTGCACGCGCTGAGCGCCGCATGACCTCGCTGGTTGAACGATTGAGTAGGTGCTCCGAGGCAATCGAAATCCGCACCCAGACCGCGCACATCCAAGGTCATGTGCTTGCGCTGTGCGCAGACTTCATCGTGGTCGGTGACACCCACCAAAATCAGGTGCAAGCAATGGTCGCGAATGCTGCGGTGCTCGGGGTTCAAGGCTTGCCCACGCGCACCACGTCAGCACTGGATGCACCTATTCGAGAGCGCACTCGCATTTCCGCGTGGCTGGCGTGCATTGAGGGCCGCAACATCCGCCTGACCATGAGTGGTGTTGTGTTGCACGGGCAGATGCTCCACGTCTGGGCTGATCACTTTGACCTGCAGGTGAACCACTCCAGAATCACAGTGCCTTTAGTGGCCGTGCACTCACTACAGGTTGTCGAAAACTCCTGATTCACACATCACTAGGTGTTTGTGGATTCTGATGTGTTTCGCGATAGCGAACTGAGATGAACTCTTCTAGCGCGGACGTTTCAATGCGCCACTCGCCCTTGCCTGGCAGTTTCATTCCGCGTAACTGTCGGTCGCGCAGGTACTTCAATACTTGCGAAGGAGAGACCGACAGAATTTCGGCCACATCTGCGGGTGTGAGGAATCGCGCGGGCGACTGCTCGTCTTTGCCAGTCATGGTCACATGGTGACACGGGTCGCAGTTCTGTCCAAGCGTGAGGTGTCTTGATTCATCAACATTTTCTCGGGGAACTCATCGTGCCCACCGCTCGTCAAACCACTACGACCCACACGAGGGGAGGTCGACGTCATGGGCATCAGACTTCAAGGGCTCGGCGTGCGCAGCACACGATGGCTTGCCGTCGCTTGTGCCGTGGCTTCCGTCTCGGCCGTGTGGGTTCACACCACCAAGAACAACACCAGTCAGACATCCGCCTGGTTGCTGCACACTGGGCTGCCAGCCGGGATGGTCGTGACCTCATCCGATGTATCGCACGTCCATGTCAATGTCCCAGATGCAGCAAATGCAGGTCTCCTTCAAGCGCACCCAGTGGGAATGCGGCTTGCTGTGGCGGTCGGGGCCGGAGCGTTGTTGAGGCGCACGGATATCGCTTCACACATCGCACTTGGAGTTCGCGATGTCTCAGTCACCATCGAAGGTGGGCACGTGCCCTTGTCGTTGAAACGCGGTGCCAGCGTGGATGTGTGGGTTACCCCAAACTCCGTTCTCAGCAGCGACGGCATCACCAAGAGTGTTCAGGTGGCCACATCGGTCGTGGTGAAGTCAGCCAGTCAACCCGGGCCAACAGGGTCGGTCACCGTCGAACTACAGGTGCCGGAACGTCGCGTGTCGGCGTTGGTGGCCGCATCTCATGCAGGTGCAGTTGATCTCGTTGCGGTGCCGGGCATGGATTCAGCAGGTGCGCGATGACGTCACTCAGTCGGGAATCGGCTTCGGTGGTGACCGCGTTGGGCATGACGGCGTGGGAGCCCGAATTCATCGCGGCATTGAGGCATCCCAGCGTTGGTCTCGTTGTGCAGCGGCGCTGTTTTGAGGTGGTCGACTTGCTTGCATTCTTGGCGGCAAGTGATGTTGATGGAGTGTTGGTGGGTCAAGATTTGGTTGGGTTGGATGTCGAAGTCATCGCTCAAGTGCATGCTGCTGGCTCATGGATTGTGGTGCTCGTCTCGGACGAGGCTTTCGCGCAATGGGTAACGGATGCTGGTGCGGATGCGGTTGTGTTTATTGATGAAGAGCATCCGGCAGCTTCGGCACGGTTGACCGGGCAACGTGCTCGAGAGTTGAGGGAACCGGCGGCACCGGTGATTGCAGAGATGTCTGCCACAGGTCGATTGGTTTGTGTGTGGGGTCCACCGGGTTCCGCTGGGCGTAGCACCATCGCTCTCGCGTTGGCAGATGAGTGTGCGCGTCAAGGACTATCCACTGCGCTCATCGATGCCGATCCCTGTGCACCGAGCCTGGATCAACTGGCTGGACTCACGGGCGTGGCGGCATCGGTCACCTGGGCTCAACGGCAAGCAGCTCAAGGGATTCTCACGCGCAGGGTCTTGCTTGATGCAATGCCGCTCACGGGCTCCGGAGTCCGAGTTCTCCCCGGTGCCGCCGGCGGCACGGTGCTGCGGCCACACCTATGGTCACTAGTTCTCGACGAAATGCGAGCTGCAGCGCAAGTAGTTGTCGTTGATCTTGGTGCTCATGTCAATCTCGATGCAGCAGACCCCGAGGATGCCCATATCGCGACAGCTTTGTCCTGCGATGAACTCGTCACAGTGGGTTCATGTGATCCGGTGGGCTTAGCGCGACTCATTCGGTTTCTTGAAGGTGTTGCCGCGGCAAGTCAAATGCGCCAAGCCGAAAGTTCAGTGGTGAACGAAGTGAGCAGCCCACAACACACGGTGGCCGTGACCCATGTTCCGGCCGCTGATCTTGTGGCCGCCGCGTTCTTGCGTAGTCATGTTTCGCCCAGGATTCAACACTTGCGTGGGAACTTGGCATTTGTTGATGACGACCCACGGGCCTGCCGCACTGCGCGAGCACGCGGTCAAACCTTGGCTGAATGTGCCCCTAAGTCACAGATTCGCCGCGACCTACGTGCCCTAGCAACTCAGGTATCTCAACGCGCCGCCTGAGTGTGCATCGGGACTGCCCCGGTTACTGACGGGTATCGTCCGCCTGGCCGTGATGAATCACATTCCTAATCCTCGCACCCCGTTGCGTGCACTCATTGTCGACTGGGGTGGAGTGCTCACAGGACCTTTGGCGAGCACCATCGAGGCGTGGGCTGCGCAGGATCAAGTTGATCTGCGAGAGTACTTTGCACTCATTGACCACTGGCTCGGTCAGGAATACGCGGATGTACACCGCATCAATCCCATTCACGCACTTGAAACTGGCCGGCTGACCGTCCCTGACTTTGAACAGCGCCTCAAGGTGGCAATGGAAGAGCGCACTGGTCGACACTTTGATGGAGACGGTGTGGTGGCGCGCATGTTCAGCATGTTTCAACACGCCCCAGACATGAATGGATTGGTCTACCGCACCCGCGCAGCCGGCATCAAGACTGCGTTGCTGTCAAACTCTTGGGGAAACGACTACCCACGCGATGGCTGGGACGACATGTTTGACGCCGCAGTCATCTCACACGAGGTGGGAATGCGAAAACCAGATCCGGCCATCTATGCCCACGTGTGTGAACAACTTTCGGTTGCGCCGGATGAATGTGTCTTTGTGGACGATTTGCGGGGCAATGTTGATGCGGCTGTGGCACTGGGCATGGTTGGCATTCACCACATCGGCTACGACGACACGTTGATGCAAGTGCAGGCACTATTTGACCTTGACCTGCAGTGAGGAAGGCTGTGACGGTGCGCGTTTACATCCCGACAGATATCCGCGGAGTTCGAGCCGCGTTGGAAGGTAAACCATTGACAGTCACCTCTGCCTGGGCAGTCACATCCGAACTGCTCGAGACCTACGGGGTTGCAGCGGACGATGAGGAGTTGGGGGAGAGCATTGCCATGGCTTTGGCAGCCGCCGCCAGCCGGCTGAGTAACTCGGGTGTGCGCGCTCCAAGGCGCGTGGTCATCGCAGTGGATGCTGAAGAAGTCTCGCCATCAATCGATGAAAACTCTCACCAACCTGGTCGCGTGCACCTCGCACGGCCGGTGACGCTTGCTGATGTCGTGAGCATGCACATGGATGCAGGTCCGTACGCTGCGCCAGAAGCGGATGAGCTCGATGATGTGATGCATTTGCAGTGGTACGACATCAGCGAGTTAGACCACATCCTGAGCACACTCGGTCACGATCAAGAAGCAGAGGGGAATTGACATGGTTGAAGCCGTATCTCAAGTGCCGGTCCCAGTGAATGAACCGGTGAAGGCATACGCGCCGGGTAGTGCCGAACGTGCTGACATTGAGCGCGCTTTGGCGGCGCTGCGTACCAATGTCATAGACCTGCCGAGTGTCATCGGTGGTCGGGACGTACTTGCACCAGGTGAACGCATTGCCGTAGGTGAACCGCATGCACATGCGCGCGTACTCGGCTACACCACCAATAGTGGTGCAAGTGAAGCCTCCGCCGCAGTCGCTGCGGCAAAGGCGGCGGCACCGGGCTGGCGCTCGCTGAGCTACGACGATCGTGCCGCCATTTTTCTTCGTGCCGCAGAACTGTTGGCCGGTCCGTGGCGAAGCACATTGAATGCTGCCACCATGCTCGGCCAAGGCAAGAATGTGATTCAGGCTGAAATTGATGCGGCCTGCGAGCTCATCGACTTTTGGCGCTTCAACGTCCACTTCGGTCGTCAACTTCTCGAAACCCAACCTGCGAGCAGCGCTGGTGTTTGGAACCGCAGTGACCATCGGCCACTAGAAGGCTTCGTCTACGCCATCACGCCGTTCAACTTCACGGCCATCGCGGCTAACCTGCCGACTGCACCGGCTCTCATGGGCAACACCGTTGTCTGGAAACCCGCCACCACGCAGCAATTCTCGGCACATCTGCTGATGCGCCTGTTGCAAGAAGCCGGCTTGCCAGATGGGGTCATCAACATGGTCACCGGTGACGGCAAAGCGGTGAGCGATGTGGTCATTGCCGACCGCGATCTTGCAGGAATTCATTTCACTGGTTCCACTTCGGTCTTTCAATATCTTTGGCGCGAAGTTGGAACACGTATTGCCGATTATCGAACCTACCCACGGTTGATTGGCGAAACTGGTGGCAAGGACTTTGTCCTAGCGCATCCATCTGCAGATCCAGCCGTTCTCACCACAGCGTTAATTCGCGGTGCATTTGAGTACCAAGGGCAGAAGTGTTCGGCTGCATCGCGTGCTTACATTCCGCGCAGTGTGTGGGAACAAATGGACACAGAGTTCCTGCACTTAGTTTCGCAACTGCAGTACGGCGATGTCACCGAAGACTTCTCGTTGTTCATGGGTGCTGTCATTGATGAACGTTCATTCAACCGGGTCAGTGGTGCAATTGACAGAGCGCATTCCGATGCAACTGTCACAGTGGCAGCAGGCGGCACATATGACAAATCCAAGGGCTGGTTCATTGCTCCAACGGTCTTACTCGGAAGCGATCCCACTCGCGAATTCTTCTGCGATGAGTATTTCGGTCCCGTGCTGTCAGTGCACGTCTATGAAGACTCAAAGTTTGACGAAATGCTCAATGTCGTAGACGCAACATCACCATACGCTCTAACCGGCTCCATCATCGCCAATGATCGAGTAGCCATTGCACGCGCCAGCGAGGCACTCCGATTTGCCGCCGGCAACTTCTACGTCAACGACAAGCCAACGGGGGCTGTTGTGGGGCAACAGCCATTTGGCGGCGGCCGAGCTTCCGGAACTAATGACAAGGCTGGCGCAATGCAGAATCTCATTCGTTGGACAAGCACTCGCAGCATTAAAGAGACGCTCGCGCCACCGATAGATCATCGTTACCCACACATGGGTTAACGGTTCTGTAAGCCGGTGAATGCCCACGCGGCCATGTCGGCGTGGCGTACACCACAGACTCCTGCGTGCTCTGAGGTGTCGTTGGTGACAACGTCCGACTACGCTGACAGACCGTGTCTGTGCCCGCGCAGCCCGAATCTGGCCGCGACCTTCCCTTTGACGCGCGCGCGTCGGTGTCGCGCAGTGCCGTCGCCAAACTTGATGCGGCCAAGACTCAGCTACTCCACGACGCTGCTGCTTCGGTCGATGCTGTTGCCCAGAAGGTCATGCATGACTACTGGGGGCTAGTGGCGCCGGAAGATGTTGTTGATCGAAGCGCTCACGACATCGCGTCGACGGTGCGACGCCATATTCATGCCGGTGGCGTGCGTAAACTGAATCAACCTGTCGTGGTGGTTCGCGAGCCGCGCACTGGTCACTCTGGTCACACAGATGTTGACATCATCACGGACGACATGCCGTTTCTTGTCGACTCGGTCACTGCCGCTTTGCAGCGCAGTGGCCGCACCATCGCGTTAGTGGTTCACCCACAATTCACTGCCCAAAGGGATGCGACTGGAAATCTGGTTGCGCTAAACGCAGATGGCGACTCAGCCGGCATTGCTGAGTCATGGATGCACATCGAGTGTGGGCTGGACCCCGAGTCTCCTGAGGACGACTTCTCAGATGTGGAAGCGCTCGTTCTGTCCACGTTGTCCGATGTCCGCGTTGCTGTTGCGGACTGGCAACTCATGACACAGCAGGCATTCAAAGTTGCGGATTCGCTTGGCTCGGTTGACATCGAAACGGCTGAAGCGGCTGAGTTCTTGCGCTGGATGGCTGACAATAGGTTCACATTCCTTGGCTACAGGGAGTACGACTTGGTTGCTAAGGACGGTCGCGACTTCTTAGTGCCGCGAGCTGACACCGGGCTGGGCGTGCTCCGTGACGCAGACGCCGAGCCAACACCGTTGACCGCTGCCGCAAGTAATGCGGCACGAGACACACGCGTCTTGGTGCTCACTAAAGCAAACTCCCGTGCCACTGTGCATCGCAATGTCTACCTTGACTACGTCGGCGTAAAGCAATTCAACGCTGATGGTTCGGTTGCCGGAGAAGCAAGATTTCTTGGCCTGTTCACTTCTTCTGCCTATGTGCAACCAGTACAAGAGGTTCCAGTTGTTGCAGGCAAGGTGGCGGCCGTCGTTGAGCAAGCAGGTTTCTCGCCAGATAGTCATAGTGGCAAAGACCTGCTGGAGTTTCTCGAGAACTATCCACGTGATGAACTTCTGCAAATAGATGTCACTGACTTACGTGACACGGCGCTTGCGGTTTTGCAAATTACCGGTCGGCACGTCACCCGAGTGTTCTTGCGCGCAGATCGCTACGGCCGCTTTGTGTCAGCGGTGGTTTATCTCCCACGCGACCGCTACAACTCGCACGTTAGGCGTTTAATCGAAGAGATTCTCGTTCAGCAATTCAATGGTTTCGCCGTGGACACGGCATCGCGAGTCGGTGAGCAAGTGCATGCTCGACTTCACATCGTGGTTCGAGTCAATGAGCCCGTGCGGTTGAGCGATGAAAATGTGCAGGCTGTGCGCACCGCAGTGGCCGCAGCAACCCGATCTTGGGATGACGGATTCGCGGACGCTGTGCTTGAACGTCTTGGGGAGCGTGAAGGCGCACGAGTGCTTCGTAATTGGATGGGTAGATTTCCTGCGGCCTATCAGGCTGATCACACCGCACAGCAAGCAGTTTCAGATGCGATCTTGTGTGAAGCGATGCATCTGTCGGGGGAGAGTGCGCAGGTTCAGTTGCGCTCACAGCCTGCCGGAGCAAGTTCAAGTCACCTTTTCACGCTCTACACAACGGCAGGTCCGGTGTCACTTTCATCGGTGCTCCCACTGCTTCAGAATCTTGGCGTCCAGGTGGCGGATGAACGGCCCTATGAGTGTGTCGATGCAACTGGTCGCAAGACACGCATTTATGCGTTCGGCATTGATGTGCCAGCGGACATTGACGATGCAGAGACGTTGGCTGAACGCTTTGGGCAAGCCTTTCTCGCTGCGTGGCGTGGTGAAACGG
>RGCY01000130.1 GCA_009918865.1 Actinomycetota bacterium | reverse complement strand
GACCAATCACGCCATCTTTGTAAGCGTTGACTGCCGGCATGTCGATGCCTTCAAGTGAAGCCTTCACTCCGAAGTGGGCGCTCTCGCGGGTGTTGTCGGCAACTTCAGCAGCGTGTAACAACGCCTTGGTTGGAATGCAGCCGCGGTGCAAACAGGTTCCGCCAAGTTTGTCTTTCTCAATCAACGCCACGCTCAAGCCGAGCTGGCTGGCGCGCAGTGCGCAGGCGTAGCCGCCACTGCCTCCACCAAGAATGACGATGTCGAAAACGGTGCTCGCGAGGTCAGGGGTGTCAGACACCTTCAGGCTCCTTCGTTGACCGCTCGTGGGCGGGTCGCGCCGGGGACGTGCGCTGATGGATTGAGCACATCTGCGCGTGCCTAAGTCTGTCAGGTCGGCTGAGTCAGGGCACAGCGTGGTCGGCGGTGTGAGCCAGCACACACACCTTTGACGCGGACGAATTGCGGTGAGTTGGGAGGGTCACCGCGGCCACGCACGTGCGCAAACTCATGTGCCAGAAACACGTCAACCCCGGTCACGAGACCGGGGTTGACGTGCTTTGACGCTAGTCGTGTTTTATGACTGTGCGGCGCCGTCGAGATAACGCAGAAGTGTGCGTACGGCAAAACCGGCGCCACCCTTGCCGACCACGCCGTAAGGCGCGTTGCCGTTAAGGGCCGGGCCCGCGATGTCCAGGTGAGCCCACTTGACTCCGTTGGGGATGAACTCGCGCAGGAACAATGCGGCTGAGATTGAGCCGCCCATACGCCCTCCGATGTTCGACAAGTCCGCGACGGTTGAGTCCAGGCTTGGCCGCAAGTGCTCCAGCAGCGGCATCCGCCAGAAAGGTTCACCGGCTTGCTTGGCGGCAGTGTCCAAGTCCGCAGCAAGTTCGTCGTCATTGGCGAAGTAACCTGCGGTCTGATCACCCAGTGCGACAACCATCGCGCCGGTAAGGGTTGCAACATCAAAGACAACATCGGGGTTGTCTTCAGCACTGCGCGCCAGACCGTCAGCCATCACAAGTCGACCTTCAGCATCGGTGTTGTTCACTTCGACGGTCTTGCCGTTGTACATGGTCAGCACGTCAGCAGGACGAGTGGCGGTGCCACTGACCATGTTTTCTGCGATGCACAGGTAGGCCGTGACGTTGATTTTTAGACCAAGTTCCGCGGCGGCACAGATGGTTGCTGCAACAGCTGCAGCACCAGACATATCGCCCTTCATAGGTCCCATGCTCATCGCCGGCTTCATGTCGTAGCCGCCGGTGTCGTACGTGATGCCTTTCCCAATCAGGGCCACATGCTTTTTCGCGCCCTTGGGTCGGTAGGCAATGCGTGCAAGTCGCGGTGGGTCTGCTGCGCCTTGGCCCACTCCAACGATGCCGCCGTATCCGCCTTCGACAAGTTGCTCCTCATCAAGAATCTCAACATCGAGCCCGAGTTCAGTTGCGCGCGCCGCAACCGTCTGTGCCAAGTCGTCTGGGTGCAAATCGGCAGCGGGAGTGTTGATGAGATCACGTGCGAAGCAGACGTTGTCGGCAACAGTGTTGGATGAATTGAGGGCAGCGCGCGATTGTGGGTCGCGCGGATCGGGAACCACTAGCGCAACTGCCTTGGCAGGACCCTTCTTCGGAGCGCTGCTCTTATAAGCGTTGAACTGGTAAGCGCCGAGTTGTGCGCCGACAGATGCGGCGAGCACGGCTTCCGCAGAGCAAATTGGCGCAGCGAAGACAACCTTCTTCGCACCAGCACTTGCTCGCAGCGCAACTCCTGCGCCATCGCGCAACGCGTCGTAACGCTCACGGGTGTTCATCTCCGTGGCGCCCAAGCCGATTGCGTGCACTGTTGTGTAACGCAATCCGGCGGCAGCGCCAAGGAAAGACACGAGTTCGCCAACCTTGCCGCTTGCACCACTGGCTGCCAAGGCTTCGTTGATTTTCTTCACGGCAGCAGGGGCGATGTTGGCTTTGCCGGGGGAGAACACGGCACTGCCCTTACGGGGTCCTGGCACGGTGCCAATGACCAGCACGTCGCCATCGAGTTCACTGGGTTTGACCAGTCGCACAGTTGTCATGGTGGCGCAGCCTATTGAGGAACGCCCGCTGCGGCTAGCGTTGCACCTGTGACTTCCAACGCTGAATCCTTGAAAACTGCGCTCTTCGATGAACATGTGGCACTTGGCGCCAAGATGACGGACTTTGGCGGTTGGTTAATGCCACTGGAGTACTCCGGAGTCATAGCCGAACACACTGCTGTTCGCTCAGAGGTTGGCGTCTTTGATGTGTCTCACATGGGTGCCATTCGGGTGCATGGCTCAGGTGCGAAGGCCTTTGTGAACTCCACGCTCACCAATGACCTGATGCCCCGCACGGCCGGGGAAGTGCAGTACTCGTTGCTGTGCGCCGACGATGGCGGCATTGTTGATGACCTGCTTGTTTTTGCAGGTGCGGATGATGAGTGCCACATCATCGCCAACGCTGGTAACGCGCTAACTGTGGTTGCTGTCTTGGCTTCGCTGGCACCGGCTGGAATCATGGTGGAAGACCGCCGTCCGATGAGTGCCATCATCGCTGTGCAAGGACCGCGCTCGCGCGATGTGGTGCGCGCCATCGGTTTTGACATTGCGTTGGATTACATGACCAGCACGGTTATCGAACATCCACAGTGGGGTTTTGTGGTGGTCTCTCGCACCGGCTACACGGGAGAGCATGGCTATGAACTTGTGTGCCCACGCGAATCCGCAACGCTCATCTGGCAAGCGGTGCTAGCCCAGGGCGCATTGCCATGTGGGCTTGGTGCGCGCGACACATTGCGACTTGAAATGGGCTACCCCTTGCACGGGAACGACATTTCTCTTGCCATCTCGCCAGTGATGGCGCGACTTGGCTGGGCAGTCGGCTGGAAAAAGTCAGAGTTCCGGGGCCGCGATGCTTTGCTGAAGCAGAAAGAAGTCGGTGCTGCGCGACTGCTGCGTGGAATCACGCTCAGTGAACGTGGTGTGCCTCGCTCTCATATGTCAGTGCTTCGCGATGGCGCTGTTGTTGGCGAAACTACATCTGGCGGCTTCTCCCCAACATTGCAGTGCGGCATCGCTTTAGCACTTCTAAATCGTGATGTTGCTGTTGGTGATGTAGTCAGCATTGATGTGCGTGGTCGCATGCTCGCCGGAACTGTGGTGACGCCGCCGTTTGTGGCAGCGTCGCCGAAGAATCCTGCGTAGGCATAAGGCGTTGAACATTCGCGCTTAGCGCCAGCCACGGTGGTCAACGAATGCCGTTAGTTGGAGTTGAACTGCGCGGTAGTTTTCTTTCTTGCATGCGCCAAGTGCCGCGTTCAGTAGACGAGTGCTGAGAATGATTGCGCTAGAAGTTGTGTTGAGGCTCCGCGCATCGGCTTAACGCCGCGGACGCTGACTGATGGCGAGAGCGGCTCCGCCGACAAGCAGCAGTGAGCCAAGCACGCCAAGCAGAATCGGCGAGAGCAGCACGAGGCTGACACGCATTGCGTGCGGGACCGTTACCGGTACAGTACTAGGTAACCAACACGACGCGTTGGAAAGGGGGAGCGACAGACGCCGACACACCACGGGCGCGCACACACACGGCGGACGTACTGCCGCCCCGCCTTCAATCCCGACGTGATGAAAAGCAATCGGGGTCAAAAGGACAGTTCCCACGAACGAGCCCGCGCCGCGCACCGGCTACCGACCTCCGTGGCAAGGCATGCCACCGACTGCGATCAGCCGCGCAAAGGCCAACGCGGGCAGAGGCGCTCCTGTCGAGTCCTCTTCTGCCGCCGCCATTCCCGACTC
>RGCY01000129.1 GCA_009918865.1 Actinomycetota bacterium | reverse complement strand
AGTAAGGAGTCACTCTCATGGCCCGCGTCAAGAGAGCAGTAAACGCCCACAAGAAGCGTCGCGAGATTCTCGAAGCCGCAAGCGGTTACCGTGGTCAGCGGTCGCGTTTGTATCGCAAGGCCAAGGAGCAGGTCACGCACTCGATGACCTACTCGTTCAACGATCGCCGCGAACGTAAAGGCAATTTCCGTCGGCTCTGGATTCAGCGCATCAATGCGGCTGCTCGTGCCAATGGCATGACCTACAACCGCTTCATGCAAGGGCTGAAGCTTGCAGGAATCGAAGTTGACCGCCGCATGCTTGCAGAGATGGCAGTCAATGATGCACCGGCATTCGCACAACTGGTCTCGCAGGCCGCAAAGGCGCTGCCGGCTGATGTGAATGCACCGGCGGCCTGAGTCGTTGAATCCAGCCAACAACATGGCTGATGTTGAGTGGGGCACCGGAGAACCCGGTGCCCCACTTGCATCTTCTCGGTCAGCGGTAGTTGTTTCAGCCGCGCGGCTGCTTCAGGGCAAGCACCGGCGCGAGGAACAGATGTTTCTTGCTGAAGGACCACAGGTGGTTCGTGAGGTCCTTGCAACGCCGGGGATGACAATGCGCGTGTTCATCACGCCCGCAGCTGCTCATACCCATCGGGAACTTGTTGAATCTGCTCATGCGTCCAGCATCCCAATGACGTGGTGCGATGACGACGCAGTGAAAAGACTTGCGTCCACAACCACACCGGCTGGCGTGCTCGCGGTGTGCAGAATTCCACAGACCACGTTCGAACAGGCGCTCGTCGGTGCGCATCTCGCAGTGGCGTTGTGGCAAGCCAATGATCCCGGCAACGTGGGAACCATCATTCGCACCGCTGATGCCATGGGCGTCGATGCCGTCGTGCTAACACCAGAGAGTGTGGATCCCTATAACGACAAATGTGTGCGCAGCACTGCCGGGAGCATTGCGCACATCCCAGTTGTGACAGGCGTTGAGTTCGCGATGTTGCGCGAATTCGCCCATCGGGCTGGGATTAACGTGCTTGCCACATCCATGCACGGTCAGCCGTTGGATTCACCTGAAACCGTGGCGTTGCTGGCACAGCCAACCCTGTGGCTCTTTGGCTCAGAGGCTCATGGTCTACCCGAGCATGTGCTCGCCGACTCTGACGCGGTCATTGCCATCCCGATGACGGGGCGCGCCGAAAGCCTGAACATGGCGGTGGCCGCAGGGGTGTGCATGTATGCCAGCGCCGTAGCCCAAAAGAACTCTCGCGCCTGAGCATCCGGTGTGTCTGGGGTGCGCCGCCGGGCAACCGCTGCAAGACTGACCCGGTAATTGTTGGTCGTCACTGGCATATCCCGACGGAGGCATCATGTCCTACATCAAGTTGCCGATCATGGAAGAAACCGGCTACATCGTTCTTGACTCATACGATCAAAGCCAGGACCCCCAAGAGTGGCTCGACCTCACGTATGTGGACTGGAAGTCATCAGGTGACACTCGTTTCGCGCCACTAGCAAGTGCCTATGGGGACATGGAGTGCAATGGGTTCTGGAATCACACCCCACCGAAGACGGATAAGGATGGCGTGTGGGTACCGGCGAACACTGATGTCGCGCCACGTTTGAAGGCGCGTGCGGAAGAGCCTGGGGCGAATATTGGTCGATGCCGAGTGATTGAACTCAAGCCCAATACTTATTCGGACTGCATCTATAACTTGCACATTGACGACAACAACCGACTCAACCCGGAAGGCACAGGTTGGATTGTGCGTGGGTTCTTCAACCTGACGGACAATCCGGATTCGGTGATGATTCTGCGCGAAGACCGTGATGATCCGACAACGGAGACCCGGATTCCATTGCCTGCTGGAACTCAGGTCATCATTGACACACAGCGGCTTTGGCATGCCGTGTGGCACCCAGGACCGGAACTGCGCTACTGCCTCATCACATCGTGGACGAGTGGTCCCGAGCTTCAGTCGTACATCGATGCCCGCAACCCGCGCGCCAAGATTGCGAACGCCCCACTTGAACAGTCAGTGATTGACGACGCGGCCGCGGAAGTGGCGCGTCGCCGCGCTGAACGTGCCGCCCGACTGGCCGAGCAGGGCAAGGTTCACGTCGACGCTATGTCTGAGGCTTAAGCCGGGTTCAAAGCCGGCGCGCCTAGACTCTGCCGGCATGTCCGGTCCGAACACGAACTACGACCCCGTCGAAGTGGCGTTGCTCCGGCCGGAGGCTGTAAGCGCTGCGGTGGACGCGGCGCTGGATGCGATTTCCCATGCGAGCAGCCTCGAGGAGTTGAAATCCGTCCGGATTGCCCACGTAGGTGACCGCGCGCCCCTGTCTCTGGCCAATCGTGAGATTGGTGCTCTGCCACCAGCTGCCAAAGCTGAAGCCGGGAAACGAGTGGGCGCTGCTCGGGCACGCATCAATGACGCAATGCAGGCGCGTCAAGATGAACTCACCGAGGCTCGAGATGCCGCGATTCTGGTGCAGGAAGCCGTTGATGTCACGCTGCCCACACAGGCCGGCCCGCGTGGGGCTCGCCATCCCCTAGCACTGCTCAATGAGCGCATCGCTGACATCTTTGTTGCGATGGGCTGGTCGGTTGCCGAGGGCCCGGAAGTTGAGTTGGAGTGGCTGAATTTCGACGCTCTCAATATGCCAGCGTCTCACCCGGCACGAACGATGCAAGACACATTCTTTGTTGCGCCTGAAGAGAGTGGTGTCCTGCTGCGCACCCACACATCACCAATCCAGATTCGGGAGATGTTGCGCCACGAGCCTCCGCTTTACATCGTCTGTCCAGGTCGAGTGTTTCGCACAGATGAACTTGACGCCACACATGTGCCGTTCTTTCATCAAGTTGAAGCTTTGGCGGTGGACAAGGGTTTATCAATGTCCCACCTCAAGGGCACACTCAATGCGTTTGCAGAAGCCATGTTTGGCGTGGGCATCACCACGCGACTGCGTCCGTCGTACTTTCCGTTCACCGAGCCGAGTGCAGAAGTTGACCTGCAGTGCTTTGTGTGCCGCGGTGCGAGTGCTGCGGGCGGAGATCCGTGCCGCACGTGCCGCAGTGAAGGTTGGATTGAATGGGGTGGTGCGGGCATGGTGCACCCCAAGGTCTTGCAGGTCTGTGGAATTGACCCGGACATCTACAGTGGTTTTGCCTTTGGCATGGGCGTCGAGCGCACCTTGATGTTCCGACGTGATGTGCGAGATCTGCGCGATCTCATTGAAGGCGATGTCAGGTTCTCCCACTTCTTTGGTGGTGACATCTGATGCGTGTGCCATTGAGCTGGTTGCGTGAATTTGTAGATGTCAACGCTGATGCTGAGAGCATCGCTGACGCCTTAATTCGCCTCGGATTCGAGGTGGAAGGCGTTGAACATGTTGGTGCTGGTCTCAGTGGCCCATTGGTCGTTGGGAGGGTGCAGCACATTGAAGAACTCTCCGAATTCAAGAAGCCGATTCGGTTCTGTCAGGTTGATGTTGGTGCAGCGCATGGGGGAGTGCGCGGAATTGTGTGCGGCGCGCGAAATTTCGCTGAAGGTGATGTGGTGGTCGTGGCGTTACCCGGAAGCACGCTGCCTGGTGGCTTCGCCATCTCTGCACGCGAAACTTACGGCCGCACGTCCGACGGCATGATCTGTTCCGAGCGTGAATTGGGCTTGTCGACGGAACACTCGGGAATCATGGTGCTACCACCCGAGACCGAGGTTGGTGAATCTGCCGCCGATGCACTCGGCCTTGGCGACGTCCACAGTCGGGAACTCGACGTCGTCGATCCCCGCCGGCCAGATTCGGGAGGCACAGCGGGAGCCGACCGGTCCCGCGACGTAGCAGA
>RGCY01000128.1 GCA_009918865.1 Actinomycetota bacterium | reverse complement strand
AGGTACTCGGCGTGGCTTGCGGCACCCGTGGGCGCGGAGTTTGCGTAGGAGATGCGCGGATGTGGACTGAATCCGGCGCTCATCGCCACTGGCACTTCGGCTCGCCGAAGGGCACGCTCAAGGCTGCGTTGAAAATCTCGGTGACTCGCAAAACGCATCCGCCCGTGCTTTGCGTATTGGATATGCAACCGCTGTGCAACCGGAACTGCAACCCGTCCTGGGTCGGGGCGTGCCGGCACGGCTACCGCACCACGGACAGCGGCAGCAACGAGCGCCCAGTGGGACCAACCTGGATCTCGGTCCCCATCTGGTCACAGACACCACAGTCGAAACATGGGCTCCAGCGGCAATCATCAATTTCAACTTCTGCAAGCGCGTCTTGCCAGTCATCCCAGAGCCACTGCTTGTCCAACCCCGAGTCAAGATGGTCCCAAGGCAGAACTTCAGGCAGGTCACGCTCACGCTCGGTGAACCAAGCCAGGTCAACTCCAGAACCAGCGAGCGCTAATGCAGCACAGCGTTGCCAACGCTCATAGGAAAAGTGTTCACTCCATCCATCAAAGCGCCCACCGTCACGCCACACCGCTTCGATAACTGCGCCAACTCGGCGGTCACCTCGCGAAAGCAATCCTTCAACAATGGATGGCTTGCCATCGTGGTACCGGACGCCGATGGCCTTTGCATACTTGCGATCGCCGCGGATGACCTCACGCAGTTTCGCGAGGCGGCTATCGACCGTTTCTGCAGACGCTTGCTCGGCCCACTGAAATGGCGTGTGAGGTTTGGGAACAAAGCCCCCGATTGAGATGGTGCACTTGATGTCGCGGCCATCGGTCACGCGCCGCCCAGCGTCAATCACATTCTTTGCCATCTCAGCAATTTGCAAGACGTCTTCATCGGTTTCAGTTGGCAGACCGCACATGAAGTACAACTTCACTTGCCGCCAACCGGCCGCATAGGCAGCGCTGACCGTGCGAATCAGGTCTTCTTCGGACACGGTCTTGTTGATGACTTTTCGCATGCGCTCCGAGCCACCTTCGGGAGCGAAGGTCAGCCCAGACCGGCGGCCATTTCGAGAAAGTTCATTCGCCAAATCAATGTTGAAGGCATCAACCCGGGTGCTTGGCAGTGACAGGCTCACATCGCTGCCGTCGTAGCGATCTGCAAGCTGCTTGGCAATGTCTCCGATTTCGGAGTGGTCAGCACTTGATAGGGACAATAAGCCAACTTCTTCGTAACCGGTCTTGGCAAGTCCATTCGCCACAATCGTGCCGACGGTGTCGATGCTGCGCTCGCGCACGGGGCGCGTGATCATGCCCGCTTGGCAGAATCGGCAACCGCGAGTGCAACCGCGGAAAATTTCCACACTCATGCGCTCGTGCACACTTTCGGCAACTGGCACCAGCGGCGCTTTGGGGTACGGCCACGCGTCGAGATCCATCACGGTTTGCTTCGAAACGCGCCATGGGATGTCTGAACGATTTGGAGCAACCTTGCGGATGCGCCCATCTGGGAGGTATTCAACATCGAAGAAGGCCGGCACGTAGACACCGCCGGTGCGTGCCAACCGCGCAAGAAGTTCAACTCGACCGCCCGGTCGATCTTGAGACTTCCATTCGCGGATGATGTCGCTGATGAGTAAGGCAATCTGCTCCCCATCACCCAATACCGCAGCATCGATGAAGTCAGCAATGGGTTCGGGATTGAATGCCGCGTGACCACCGGCAAGCACAATCGGGTCATTCTCGCCGCGATCACGTGCGTGCAACGGAATCCCAGCAAGGTCAATTGCGGTCAACATGTTCGTGTAGCCAAGCTCCGTGGCGAACGACAATCCAAAAACATCAAAGGCACCAACTGCTCGGTGCCCATCCACGGTGAACTGCGGCACGTGATGTTCGCGCATCAATGCCTCTAAGTCGGGCCAGACTGCATATGTGCGCTCAGCCAGCACATCTGGAACTTCATTGAGGACTTCATAAAGAATCTGCACACCTTGGTTTGGTATGCCCACTTCGTAGGCATCCGGATACATCAGCGCCCAGCGCACATTGGTTTCTTCCCACGGCTTGATGACGGCATTTACTTCGCCGCCCACGTATTGCACTGGCTTCTTGACGTATGGCAACAGCTGCTCGAGTGCATTGAACACACTTTCTCCACTGCGATAGCGAGCGGAGACCTCAGGTGCCAGAGTCATGGAGCGAGATGGTAGCCGTTACGCCTCGTGCAAGGAACGCGCAGCAGTGGTTCACGCACGCAAGATGCTGGCACGTGTGGCTCTGTGCACATTGACGAGTAGACCGATTCCTAACCAGCACGCAAACATGGAAGACCCGCCATAGGACATAAATGGCAGCGGCACGCCGGTGATCGGCATGATTCCGAGATTCATGCCGATGTTCTCGAATGCCTGGAACGCAAACCAGCACACCACGCCAACAGCCACAAGGCGACTAAACAAGTCCGGAGCGCGGTGGGCAATCACCAGACCACGCCAGATGATGGCAGTGAGCAGCCCAAGAATTGCTAAGCAGCCGAGTAATCCGAGTTCCTCACCCGCAACAGAAATAACGGAATCGGTGTAGTTGAAGGAAACGAACCGACCTTGGGTTTGCTGGCCATGAAACAAACCTTGACCAACGACTCCGCCAGCACCCACTGCCACTCGCGACTGAATCTGTTGAAAGCAGATATCCCGCACACCCGCCCCTGGGTTAACAAAGCAAGTGATGCGTGCAAGTTGAAAGTCTTTGAGTGGACTCAGCGGAGAAACCGCGAGCAGCGCGCCTGCAACGATGGCTGCGAGCATGCCTAAAATCCATTTTCGCGACGCACCAGACACTGCAACGACGCAAATAGATGTGATGCCGATGATGATGACCGTTCCCAAGTCTGGTTCGAGGAGAATCAAGAGCACCGGCACTGCCACGACACCAAGCACGAAGAGGATGTCTTTGGTGCTCGGGGGGCTTTCGGTGTCACCGGCATGACCCTTGTCTGCAAGTAAGAATGCCAGTGCGGTCACCAGCGCCACCTTTGTGAACTCTGACGGCTGGACTGTCACATTCGGTCCTAGTGCAATCCAGTTCTGCGCACCGTGCACGGTCACACCAAGTGGCGAAAGCACGACAATCAATCCGATGAGTGACAGTCCGTAGATGATGGGTGTGTAGGCACGCAACATTCGATGGTCGAATCGAGATAGGACGAAACCCAGCACCACGCCGATGATGATGTTGATGAGTTGCCGCCAAAAGTACTGAGCGGAATTTGCACCTTGATCCACCAGCGATTGCCGCGTGGCACTCCACACAAGTAATGAGCCAATAATGGAAAGCAACAGAGCGCTTGTGATGATGACCCAGTCAAGTTCCGCTAACGATGCAGACCGCCGGCGCCGTGAGTTTGTCAACAACGTCATCGCCGCCTCCTACGAGGCAGCCACCACATCACGACGGCAGCGAATCCGAGGACCGGCGCAAATGCCCGACTACTCGGGCTCGCACTTGGACTTGCGTTCGGAACCACTGCAGTGCCATCCGAACGAAACTTGGGTAGACCTGACACCGGCGCACCACCAGCCAAAATGGAACGACCTGGATCCGCTTTGCCGCCCACGACACCGAAAATTCCGTCGTACACCTTGCGCACAGCGACTGCAGCCGATGATGCGCCGGTGCCTCCTTGGCTCACCACCGCGACAACGGCATACCGGGGCTTGTTCGCCGGCGCGAACGATGCGAACCAGGAAGTCTCTTGCAGATTGTTGCCACCCATCTGTGCGGTGCCGGTCTTGCCTGCGACCGGCACCGCACAGATGGGTGGCAACAATCTGCAAGAGACTTCCTGG
>RGCY01000127.1 GCA_009918865.1 Actinomycetota bacterium | reverse complement strand
GCACTCATCATCAAATCCGAACTGCCCTGCACGGTGGTCTTGTGAACCGGGTCAGTTGAATCGGCGAGCAAGGTCGAGCCTGCGACCAAGGTCATCGACCATCCCAAACCAAGCAGGAACAGCCCGAGACCAAGTTGCACGGATGAGTCACCTGGGGCAGTGCCAGCAACGGCGGCCGCGCCAATCAACGTTGCGGCGCCGGCGGTGATGACCTTGCGCCGACCAAAGCGATCTGCGAGTGAGCCGACAAGCGGTGAGAAGGCGTACATGCCCGCAACGTGCACGCTAATCACCAAGCCGATGATGGTCAGGCTTACATCCACATGCTTCATGTGCACTGGTGTCATCACCATGATGGACACCATCGCAACGTGCCCAATCACAACTGACGCCAAGCCGAGTGTTGCGTCGGAATTGTGTGCAATCAGTCGCAGGCCATCGCGCAGTCGTGGCCGCTGTGGTGTGGACAGATTCGCGTTGATGTCGGAATTCGCGTGCAGATAGGGGTCGGGGCGAAGAAAAAACGTGAGTGTGAGCGCAGCGAGGCTGATGCTCACACCTGCAAGCAAATATGGGCCGGTTAGTGCCGGAAGGTGAAGAGTGCGCGCAAGGTTGCCGGCGGGCTCGAGCAGATTTGGTCCAAGCACTGCGCCAACTGTGGAACCCCACACGACAAAAGCAAGGCTACGTGCGCGGGTTGTCGCATCGGCTAGGTCAACCGCGGCAAACCGTGCTTGCAGGCTTGATGCGACTGTCCATCCGACGAGAAAGGCCGCGACCAACAGCGCTAGCGCTTGGCGGTGAGACCCTGCCCATACGGCCAGTGCAGTGCCGAAAAGTCCGACGGCGTAGCCGGTGCGCAGTGCGAGCCGGCGACCACCGCGCGCAGTCAGTCGCACGAGCACTAAAGCCGCAACCGCTGCGCCGATGAGGCCGCAGGTTTGGGTGAGGCCCGCAAGAGTCTCCGTGCCGGTGATTTCAGTGATGAGAAGTGAGCCGGCCGGAGTGGTGCTTGCAGTTCCAATGCCAGCAAAGACTGCGGCCAGCGCGAGGGTGCGGATAGTTCGGCGCTGAATGGATTGAACTGAAAGATTGTCGACCGCGGCTGCTGAGTCACCGAAGTTGGTTTGCGGCACGCTTGGAGTCTAGGTGCTAGATGTCGCTGATTTGACTTTGAGCACGTCACATCCGTCTCGCGCACAACGCAAGTCTCGCATTTTCACAAGACGCGAGCACGCGTAGGAACTTGAATCGCATGCTCAAACGCCTTGACTGTGAACTCTAGGCTGTTACCGTTGCGGCACTCTTGCACCGCCAGGGTATTCATGACATCGGAGCGCGAACTGCACGATGACACAACATCGCCTATTCAGCGGCGGAAGGGTCCTCACCTCATGAAACTTGTGCCCAGAATCCGTCTGCGTCCACTGACGAGTTCCGCCATCGTTCTCACAATCGGAATAGGCCTAGGCGTCGCAGCAGTGGGTGTTACACCAGTCACCGTGAGCACGCTCAACGGAACGCTGCCTTCTGGCGATGTCATTGTTGGAGGCTTGTTACTTGGGCCGCGAGCACTACTCGCCAACGCTGACTTGAGCAATGTTGATATCTCGAATGTGAATTTGACGAAGGCAGATTTGCGAGGAGTCAACTTCACATCGTCAAACCTTTCGCATGCGCAACTGAACTTCGCTCAACTCAACGGCGCAAATCTCACCGGAACGGATTTATCTGCTGCGAGCATTGCGAGCGCGACGACCGGCCACATAACAGGCAACCCGATTCTGCCCACAGGCTGGGTTCTTGCCAAGGGCTACCTTGTAGGTCCTTACGCGAACCTCGTCGGCGCTCAGTTGACCGGCGCGAATCTCGCTGGCGCAGATTTAACGGGCGCCGATCTCACCGGTGCGGTCACTGGTGGAATCACGGGCACGCCCACATTGCCGGCCGGCGCTTGGCTGGTGAAGGGCTACATCGTTGGTGCTGGTGCAAGAATCACTGGCGCGAACTTCGCACATGCGAACCTTTCCAACATTGACTTCAGCAGCATGGATTTGACCGGCGTTTCATCTGGAGGCATCACATTCGCTGCGGGCCATGCGCCAAAGCTTCCGCCATCATGGAAGATTGTGAGTGGCTATCTTGTTGGCCCGAGTGCAAATTTGTCTCACGCGCATATGAGTGGGGCAGACCTTCGAGGCCTGAACATGGCTAGTACGAACTTCTCATACGCCGATCTCAGCAGCGCACTGCTTGGGCAGTCCAATCTCAGCCACACCAACTTTCAAAGTGCAAACCTCACCAATACTAAGTTTCTAAACCACACAGGCTCAGCGCCAAACTTCAAGGGCGCGAACCTCACCGGGGCGCAGTTCTTACGCAGTGATAGTGGAAATGTGTATGACCAATCAACGACTTGTCCTAACGGTGGCAAATGGCGGAAAAATGGAGACTGTCCGTAGGCTCAGATTGCTGCTCTGCGGTTAAGGACTACGGGAGTCTGCGGTTTAACTTTGCTTGCTTTCAACTCCACCGTCAGCGTTAGGCCCAAGGCTGCAGCAAGACGCTGCAGTACCGGCAGCGTTGGAATCGTTCCACCTGCTTCGAAGCGGGCAACTGCTGGCTGTGTCATACCCGAAAGTTCTGCCAGCTGTTTTTGAGTCATCTTCAGGGAGCGTCGGATGCTGCGTATTTGGTCGCCAAGCTCGTAGGCGAGTTTCGCTTCTGCGCAACCGGCTTGGTATTCAGGGTTGTCCTGCCAGCGCTTCTTCAGGTTTTCCCAGTCATGGAACTTCAATTCTGGTGATGACTCAGTCATGAGTTTCTCCCAGAGTTCGTGAGAGTGCACGTCTCGCTCGCTCTATTTCTAGAGTTTCTCGCTGCTGAGTCTTCGCGAAGACAGTGAGAACGTAGATGTGCCGATCTGGTGCACTCGTGTACGTGATACGCCATTGGCTCGTTGAGAGATAGAAGCGCAGTTCCCACAGTTTGCCTCCCAGATGTCTCGCGTGTGGCGCATGTAGCCCTGGACCGAGCTCGGCCAGACGATTGAGATGAAATTCCACGCGACCTCGCTGCCGCGCGGACAGGTCGCTCAACCATCCTGCTACTTCCTCGCTGAGAAAGAGCGTACCCCAAGACATACCATCGATGCTATGGATACCCACACCCTCGGCGTCGGACTCAAGCGACCGTCTGTGGAGAAGCAGAGCGCGATTCGGTCTGTGAATGCCGGGGAGATGAGCGAGGGTTACGCATGTGCGGCAAAAGCGCCCCCGGCAGGAATCGAACCTGCGGCCAAGAGATTAGAAGGCTCTTGCTCTATCCGCTGAGCTACGGGGGCCGTGTCAGTGCTGATTATCCGGCACCGAGGGGCGCTGGCTTTGATGCACTGCGCCGCACGCGTGCCGTGCGGACCCCCGCCGCTCTGAGCAGGGGTGACGCCTAGCCTGCGCCCATGTCCTCGGTCACGCACTTTTCGGAACTCGCCACACGGCTGACCTCACATCTGCCCAGCGTGGATGAGCGAGCGCAAACATTCCTCAAGGCGAACACCGCACCCGGCTTGGCATACGCCGTTGTGGTTGATGGTGCCATCGTGCACTCAGGTGGGGTTGGCGCAACTCACGCGTCTCAAGACCACAGCAGTGGCGCAGTGGGTGGTCAACCCAATGCCAACACAATCTTCCGCATTGCATCAATGACGAAGTCGTTCGTCGCCGCGGCCATCCTCATCCTGCGAGACCGCGGTGCTCTCGCACTCGATGACAGGGTTGACTCGCACATCCCCGAGATTGCAACCTTGCAGTTACCCACCTCAGATAGCCGCATGCCAACCATTCGCGAGTTGATGACGATGAGCGCGGGCTGGCCAACCGACGACCCCTGGGCTGACCGCGA
>RGCY01000126.1 GCA_009918865.1 Actinomycetota bacterium | reverse complement strand
GTATTAGTTGTTCCATTCACCGCAGACTTAGCGCGCTGGACCCCGGAGATGTTCGTGGATGACATCGTGCTGCCATTGCAGCCGACTGTGGTGTGCGTTGGTGGTAACTTTCGATTTGGTCGCGGCGCAAGTGGAGATGCCCTGACCTTGAGTGAACTTGGGCAGACGCGCGGATTCGTCGCGCACGCAGTAACGCTTGCCGGCGAAGGAGATGTGCTGTGGTCAAGCAGTCGCATCCGAGCGCTTGTGGCAGCCGGTAACGTGACCACCGCAGCGGAGTATCTCGGTCGCGACTACTCCATCTGCGGCACCGTGGTGCACGGAGATGCACGCGGTCGGGACCTTGGATTCCCAACGGCGAATCTGGATATTCCGGCTTTAAGAGCAGTGCCGGCTGATGGGGTTTATGCAGGTTGGCTTGATGTGTGTGGGCAGCGCTACGCCGCAGCCATTTCCATCGGCACAAATCCGCAGTTCGAAGGAACACAGCGGCGCGTTGAAGCACATGCCCTTGATGTTTCGCAGGATTTCAATATCTACGACGAACACGCGTGCATCAGTTTCGTCAGTCGGCTCCGCGGACAGCAGGTGTACGCAGATGTTGACGAGCTGGTTGCAGCCATTGGGGATGACGTGACATCAGTGCGGGCACTGTGTCGTTAGTCGAACTCGTGAGTGCACTCGCAACGACACCACACCGATGGCCAGCATCAATGTCACTGAAGCAACTGCTTCACTCAAGTTTCTCGATGGCTTAAGCCAAATAGCCATCTGCGACAGCATTGCGATGTAAGTCCACCTTTGTTGGGGCTGGTCTTCCAAGCGCGCTGTATTTCGCTCGTACTCGGTTGACATACTCGCGGGCGGTGCTCGGGGCGACACCCATGCGCCGGGCCACCGACTCAAGTTTCAAACCCGACGCATACAACTGCAGCGCCAACAACTCTTGTGAGCTGAGCGCTGGCCGTTGTGGGTCTCGACTGATGAGCGCTGCAAGCTCGGCAGTAGTCCAGTCGGCACCCGCATGGACTGTGTCGATGGCTTCAATCAGAGATTCAGTTGGATCGGATTTTGACACGAAGCCTCGGACCCCGGCTGTGAGAAAGTCGTGCACAACGTGCGCTTTCGTCGTCGCACTCACCACGATGACGTCACTACCGCGAGCAATGAGCGATTGCACGTCTTCGACACTGACTTCGCGAGCATGTAAATCGAGGTCCAGCAGAATCACACTCGGAGGGTGTTCCAGTTGGAGCACTTCACCAACCGACGAGCCCTGATATGCAATCTGCATGCGCCCAGATTCCTCGCATGCGCGCACCAATCCATCTCTCACGAGTTGGTGGTCTTCAACAACTGCAACGGATATCGTCATGTCGCACTCCAAGTCGCGGTTACCAAGATTTCTTGCTCAAGATGTTCACTCGTGACGGTCACGCCGCTGCTATCCGATGAGCGTGGGTGAGGAAACGGCGCGGATGGGTTTTCTGAGACCACAACAGACAGCGATGCCGCATCGTCCAATGCTGTGATGGTCATCGTGACTCCATCCGAATCTGTCCTATTCGCAACTAATGAGTCAAGCATTGCGCGCAACTCATGCACAACCTCTGGCGATGGTGAACTGATTGCGTCAGCAGCGACAATTCGCACCTGCACCCCACGCCCTGCGGTGTCCATGATGAAGTCCGTGAGCATGTCACCAAAGGCGCCAAGTTCTGGATCGAGGGCAGTAACTGCTCTTAGCGCTTGCTCTAGCGCGCCTGCCGCCCTCCTAATGTCGGTAGCAGTCGGGTCGGCCGTGCCCGTTGCGATATGGGCAAAAAGGCGCCCAGTCGGACCTGACAGCAGTGCAAGCCGCGTGCTGAAGGTTTGCTGCCGATATTCGGCGACAGCTTCCTCAGCGTCAGCCGCGGCCGCCTCCTCTTGAGCCTGATGTGATTGGCTGATTAAGCCTTCGGCTTTGCTCCGGAATAGGTGCAGCGCAAAAACAGTCCCAATTTCGATGAGTAGCGTCGTCATGCTTGCTCCAGGGCAGTCACCATGCCGCGCAGTTGAGAAAAACATTGGACCAAGAAGACCCACAACTAAACCCGCACTGCACGCCAAGACAGGTTGCCAACTTCTGCCCATCAGCACGATCGCCATGATGATGCCGACTGCACCATCTGGCCCCCACGCGCCAGGTTCGGTCATGGCGCAGCCAGGTATGCCTAGTTGCGGCAGAGCCGTCACAGCGGCAAGTGGCACCATCAGCACCCACGCAGCCGTTGCACTCAACGCGCCTTGGCGCCGAGCCCACCAGCCAGCGGTCACAAGGGCGGCAATCAGAACCGTCAACGCGACAAATGAACCCGAGAATGCCTGGGAGCCCCAGGCCAATGCAGTTTGCACTGCGCCGAGCGAAACCCACCACATGCCGCAAATGAGGGTGAGTTTGCGCAGGGCGACTGGCATAAGCGCCGCTAGCGGCGTGGATGTTGGTCGGCTGACCTGTGGCACCGGAGTCAGAGGAATGTGCAGAGTCACCTGAGTGCCTGAATCTGGCAGTGCTGAAACGGTGTAACGCCCCTGAACGCTTTGAAGGCGCTCATGAACTGAGAGCGCAAAGCCTCGCAATTGACCGCGACCATCCCAGCCTGGTCCAAAATCGCGAACAGACACCTCGAGTTCTCTGGCGGATTCGTTGACACCGAATGTGACGTCAACTCGACTATCTCCTGTGTGCTTGCTGACATTAAGGAGCAACTCAGTGAGTGCACCCAAGACTGCAGTTGCGACATCGGTGGGAATTTCGAGTGTCGCGTCGCACTCAATCTGTGCTTGCAGTCCCAGAGCATCCGCCCTCGCAACAGTTTCGGCCGTTAGCGCCGCTGGGGTGACAGCATCACCGGCGTTGCTGTGCTCGACAAAGCCGCGCACACGTTCCAAGTCCATTCGGCAACGTGCTCGGACTTGTTCAGCAGTTGAAGCCGTTACCCCTCTTCGAATTGCACCCAGAGTGTTAATCAACGTGTCATGCAGCAGACTCATGATGCGCTGGTGCTCAAGTAGCACGGCTCGTCGTCTCGTGCTCGCACAAAGAAATTCGTCGTTTGTGAGCGCCTGAGTGTCTGCATCACGTGCGGCGCGGCGTAGCACACTGGTTGCGTAGGACACCACCATCACGTCAACGACGGCGTAGTAGCCGGCGATAAGCAGTTGCCGCCAAAGAACATCCATGAGGCCGGTGTGCACCGCCTGCCATGTCAACCACGTAAGTGTCAAAGCTACGAGCGCCATGGCTGAAGTTCGGGCACCGCGCGCAGCTAGGAGCAGACCGGCAAGCACCACGACGCTAATGATGAGTCCGGTCAGATACAGGTAGTTGCCGCTGAGGTGACGGACATCAGCCAGCGCAATCTGCGCACACGAACTGACCCACAGCACGGTCACGAAAGTGCGCGATGTGATTCGGGTGCGACTGAGCAGCAACCACGCGAGCACCGCGCCGCCGATGCACACAATGGCAAGACTCGGCGCGCGGCTCACCACAGTGTGGCCGGCCAGAGCCAATGCGATGTTGAGGAGCCATGCGGGCGCCCAGATGAGTGCCGCCACACGAAAAGCGCGTTCGACTGCTTTAGCAGCGACGACCACAGACACCCCTCCCCACTGAACATCGCTATGCAGGATTTCTAACTTTGGCTAAGGCAACACCAGATGGGGAACTGTGTTAGTGCGGCGCGTGTCAGCATAAATGAGGACAGCGTTCCGACCCCCCTGCCCGGAAGCTGAAAGGCAACCCGTGTGCTCCTGCGGCAGCTGAGTGCACTTCCGCATCCGTGCTCGGACCGCGCATTGTCGTTGCAATTGAGGACGCTGGCAGACCCTTTTGCCTTCGGCATTCGTGCCTATTGTT
>RGCY01000125.1 GCA_009918865.1 Actinomycetota bacterium | reverse complement strand
GTTATGACGGTCGTGGTGTCTTCATCGTCGAATCGCAAGCCGCGCTGGTCGATGTGATGTCGCAGTCTCTGCGCGAGGGTGCCGTGTGGCTGGCTGAAGAGTTCGTTCCCTTTCGTCGGGAAGTTGCGGCACAAGTGGCGCGTTCCCCACACGGTCAAGCTGTTGCCTACCCATTAGTGCGCACCCTTCAGCACGAAGGCATGTGTGCGGAAGTAGTGGCACCTTGCCCAGAAAGTGGCGAAGAACTTGCGAGCGCAGCCACACATCTTGCTCTGAGCATTGCTCGCGACATCGAAGCCGTGGGCATGCTGGCAGTTGAGATGTACGTAGTTGCAGATGCTGAAGGCAAAGAGTCTGTGTTGGTCAACGAGATTGCTCTTCGGCCGCACAACTCCGGTCACTGGACAATTGACGGCGCGGTCACGAGTCAGTTTGAAAACCATTTGCGAGCAGTTTTAGACCTGCCACTTGGAGATCCGGCTCCGCTGGCACGTTATGCGGTGATGGTCAATGTCATCGGGGCAGAAGCAGATAATTTGCATCACGCCTTGCTGCATTGCCAAGCGCGTGAGCCACAAGCCCGAATTCACATTTACGGAAAAGATATCCGCCCCGGCCGCAAGGTCGGTCACGTGACCATTGTGGGCGATAGCGTTGAGCCGCTGTTAGAGCGAGCCCGGCACATCGCGGCCTACATGAGAGGGGACATCCATGAGTGAGGCATCGCCATTAGTTGGCGTCGTCATGGGTAGCGATTCAGACTGGTCGGTCATGGAATCCGCGGCAGCGGTGCTGGGTGAACTCAACATTGCGTATGAAGTTGATGTCGTGAGTGCCCACCGAACGCCTCATCGCTTGGTGGAATATGGAAGCACTGCTGCTGCTCGCGGACTTCGTGTCATCGTGGCTGGTGCCGGTGGTGCTGCGCATTTGCCCGGAATGTTGGCGTCGCTGACAAGCATTCCGGTTGTCGGCGTTCCTGTGCCGCTGACGCATCTAGATGGCATGGATTCATTGCTTTCCATCGTCCAGATGCCGGCAGGTGTTCCGGTCGCCACAGTTGGTGTCGGCAATGCACGCAATGGTGGTTTACTCGCAGCGCGCATCATTGCTTCGGGCGAGTCAGACACTGACCGTGCGTTGCGCTTGCAACTCGACACATTAAGAGACGACGCGGCACACAAAGTGCAATCTGCCGGCGATGCTTTGCGCGCTCGCCGCGCAGGCACAACTGGCTTTGGCGTCTAGCCACTGCGGTGCTTCATGAGCGAGATCACGTCAGCCACCGATGATGCCGTCGCCCAACTTCTAAAGTGTGACCACTGGATTGTTGTGGGTTTGCGAGACAGTCAGATGCGACCCGCATGGGCTGTTTCGCGTTACTTGCAATCTCTTGGAAAACTCATTTATCCGGTGCATCCGCACCCTGAACCCGTACATGGCCGCACTGGCTATCCGAATGTGGCTGCGGCGTGTGCTGCCATCGCTGCTGACCATGGTGTGACGGCACTTGCAAACACTGTTGTGGATTGTTTTGTGAACTCCGAAAAAGTCGGCGCCGTCGTGGATGAAGCGATTGCAGCCGGAGTGAGCGGTGTGTGGCTACAACTGCAGGTGCTAGACGCGCCAGCCATTGCACGCGCGAGATCTGCAGGACTCATCGCCGTGATGGACCGTTGCCCAGCGATTGAGGCCCCGAAACTCGGCTACCCCGCGGCGCACTAGCGCCGCGTTCCTGTGGTCAGTGCGATTAAGCAGTTGGTCGACCGAGCGCTTCATAGGTCCAACCGGCAGCGCGCCAGGCGGTGGCATCCAAACAAAGTCGCCCGTCAATCACATGTGCATTGCGCACAAGTGGAGTGAGTGTTGCTGGGTCCACACTGCGGAACTCCTGCCACTCTGTGAGATGCAGAACGACATCTGAGCCTGCAACCGCGATTTCAATCGTCGGTGCATATTCAAGTTTCGGGAATCTCAGTGCCGCATTTGCCATCGCTTTGGGGTCATAAACACGAACGTGCGCACCGGCGTTGGAAATAGACGCCGCGATGTCAAGTGCTGGCGAATCTCGAACATCATCACTGTCAGGTTTGAAAGCAGCGCCAAGCACGGCGATCGTCTTCTCAGCAAATGTTCCGCCCACGGCGGCAAGGGCAAGGTCCACCACTTTCTGGCGACGTCGCAGGTTTATGGCATCGATGTCGTCGAGAAAGTCAATTGCGTGGCTGACTCCAAGCTCGCCCACGCGCGCCTGAAAGGCACGGATGTCCTTGGGTAGGCAGCCACCACCAAAGCCCACTCCAGCGTTGAGGAAGCGGCGACCAATCCGGGTGTCGTGGCCGATTGCATCCGCGAGAACTGCCACATCACCGCCAGCAACTTCGCAAATCTCGGCCATTGCGTTGATGAAGGAAATCTTCGTGGCGAGGAATGAGTTTGCCGCCACTTTCACAAGTTCTGCAGTCGCCGGGTTGGTGACAATCACCGGCATGCCATGCACGGTCACTGGGGCATACACCTGCGCAAGTAACGCTGCCGATTCATCATCCGAAACCCCATAGACCAGTCTGTCTGGCCGCACAGTGTCTTCCACGGCAAAACCTTCACGCAAGAATTCCGGATTCCACGCCAGCCGCGCTTGTGCGCCAACCGGCGCGTGGTGCTCAAGATATTCAGCAAGTCTCTGAGCGGTGCCGGCCGGCACGGTGGACTTGCCGATGACAAGTGCTGGTCTAGTGAGCAGTGGTGCAAGTGCTGCAATTGCAGAATCCACGTACTGCAAATCCGCGGCGTAGGAGCCCAATTTTTGAGGCGTGCCAACGCAAAGGAAGTGAATGTCGGCAAAGTTGGCAACGTCATCCCATGAGGTGGTGAAGCTCAGCCGGCCACTTGCTAACGCCCGGGCTAGCACCTCATCGAGACCAGGTTCATAGAACGGCACTTCCCCGGCATTGAGTTTTGCCACCTTGGTTGGGTCAACGTCAATCCCTATGACCTCGTGACCTAGGTCAGCCATACAGGCGGCGTGGGTTGCACCGAGGTAGCCACAGCCAATAACACTGATTTTCATAGTCGCTTCCGTTGCTTGTGGTTCATATGGCCAATGAGATGATGTCAGTCAGACTTGTTTTGCCAAGCTCGCCAGGCACTTGTGACCATGTCAGTCACATCCCGACTGCTTCGCCAGTTAAGGACCTCAGCAGCCCGGTCAACTGCAGCCACAAGTTGTGCCGGATCTCCTGCGCGGCGCGCAATCACATCACCGGTGGCATCTCGGCCGGTGGCGCTGCTGATGATGTTGAGAACCTCCCGCACGCTCGAGCCGCGCCCCGTGCCAATGTTGACAATTGTGTTACCCAGCCCCGGATTGGCTTCCACATATGCGCACGCCTGCACATGTGCATCCGCAAGGTCATCGACGTGCACGTAATCGCGCACACACGTGCCATCAGCAGTTGGGTAGTCATCTCCAAAAATCTTCGGGGCTTCTTCGTTGTCCAAGGCCCGGAACACAATTGGCACTAGATTGAAAACGCCCGGGTCAGACAGGTCGTCCGCGCCGGCGCCAGCCACATTGAAATAACGAAGTGACATCGCTGACCAACCGTGACGTTCAGCGACAGCAGTTGTCATCCACTCGCCGGCCAGCTTCGTTGCACCGTACGGGTTGATAGGTCTGCAATCGGAATCTTCGGTGATGAGAGCAGTGCTGTCAGGTTGCCCGTATACGGCCGCGCTTGAAGAATAGACAAATCGCTGCACCTCAGCCGTCACCATTTCTTCAAGCAGCACTTGCAAACAGCCGATGTTCTCTTGCCAGTACCAGAGGGGCCGCTCAACTGACTCGCCCACTGCCTTTTTGGCGGCGAGGTGGAGAACCCCGGTGATGCTGTGGTCTTTGAGTGCAGCGCGCACGGCGGCGCGGTCACCAAGTGACGCCTGTACGAAAGGCACATCTGC
>RGCY01000124.1 GCA_009918865.1 Actinomycetota bacterium | reverse complement strand
CTCTCAGTTAACTGAGAGCGTGAAAATTCCCGGCCTCTTTACACAAAAATCCGGATACCTCCGACGCAGCGTGTGAAACATGCCCTGTTCCGCTTCAGCAACGGATACAAGCCGCATAGTTTCGTCGGCACCTTCCGCAAGTTGATGCGGGACAGCGGATTGGCACGCACAGCGGATGGACAGAACCGCACGCTGTACAGCCTGCGTCATACCTACGCAACGCTGGAACTGCTACGCAACAGCACGGACATACACACGCTGTCCAAGCAGATGGGCAACTCGGCGGCAATGATTGAACGCCACTACAGCAAGTTGACTGCGACTATGGCAGCCGAACGCCTTGCATGAGGGTAGGTGAGGGGGGTTGATTGCTGTTGTGAGAAGCGTATCATCTCAATAGGGAATGCCAATGGCTTTGCTGGCAAGATAAGTAGGAGAAAGTCGTTTTGTTTTTCTTCTTTGTCTACTTTCTGTTGCTCTTGATGGTGTGTCTTGTTGCAAGAAACAAGGGCAAGTCGGTTCTGCTTCACTTCTTTGTCAACACAGTCGGAGCCGTCGTTGTTGTACTGGTTCTTGGAAGCATCTTTGGAGGCAATGGACTTCTTTTCTCCGTTTTACCGCTGATCTCTCTAATAGTGCTTTCATTTGCCGAAAAAACAAAGCAAGCGGAGGTACGGCAAAGCAGTACAGAAGATCTTCGTAAGTGTCAATTTTGTGCTGAACTTGTACGCAAAGAAGCAATCAAGTGCAAGCATTGCGGTAGCACATTGACTGCTGAAAACGCGTGAAAAGGATACGAGAAATAACATGCGGCAAATCATGAGGTCAGTGATTTTCGTTTTAGCGGCCTTTCTGTTGGCTGCCTGTGGACAGGAGCAGAGCAATCAACAAAAGACAGACAAACTGGCAACACCAAGAGCCGATACTCAGTTCAAACTTGTCGTTGCTGGATCTTCGGGACACAAATGTAAAGTTCAACTCATTCTGTTCAACAGAAGTTCTCTGATGATAGATGCGATGAGTTTTGGAGTCGTCTCTAATATTGATTACAGTCGTAAGACTAATTACTGGCGTACAGCGTACATCAAGCCGAAAGGTGATTCAGATTTTTTCTACGAGAGTCTGGGATCAGACTGCTACGACAAATGCAATATTGAAATCCAAGAAGTAGAGCACTGTAAACTTGATGGGAAGATATACGGAGACTGCTTTGAGCATTTGGAGGTGGAAAGTCGTGATTCGAGATGCACTGTTAAAAAAGTGTCCAGGCAATAGTAGATGAACGAAACTTGTCATTTAAGGAGCACATGATGGGTAAGCGTCCGGGCATACCACCCTTGATTCAGGGCGAGGAGTAAAGGATGCTCGTGTCCACCTGAATTTTGGTGGACACGTGAACACTATCCCTGCATCCTTGTTGGAACCCGGACGCGCCCGGCGCCGGTACTCGAAGGAGTTCAAAGCGGAGCTCGTTGTGCAATGCCGTGGACTTGGCGTGTCTATGGCCCGCGTCGCGATGGCGCACGGCATCAACGCCAACCTGCTGCGCCGCTGGGTGGTGGAGTCGACCGGCCAGGCGCTCAAGGCTGTCGGCGAGTCAAAGGCCAGCGCAATTGCCGGCACGGCCATCGCCAACAGAGCGGCGGCGCCGGCTGTGACCACCAGGAACGACGAAGTCGCCAATGCTGGCACATTCGTTCCAGTCAAGATTGACGTGCCACCGCGAGCTGACCTGCACATCGAGATCCAGCGCGGCGACATTCTGGTCAAGGTGAGCTGGCCGCTGGATGCCGGTGCAGCCAGCGCCGCTTGGCTTCGCGAGCTGATGCGATGATCCGTATCGATGCGGTCTGGCTTGCTGTGCAACCGATGGACATGCGCGCCGGCGCGGACCGACTGCTCGCCGCGGTGGTGAGTGTCTTTGGCAGCGCCCACGCCCACCACGGATATCTGTTTGCCAACGCGCGCGCCAACCGCATCAAGTTGCTGGTGCACGACGGATTCGGGATCTGGTGTGCCACGCGCAGGCTGCATCAAGGTGTCTTTGTGTGGCCTGGGCAGGTGCCGGCAAATGGCCAGTCGGTGACCCTGACAGCTGAGCAGTTTCAGGCGCTGGTGGTGGGCCTGCCGTGGGAGCGGATGGAGGCGCTCAAAGTGATCACCAGGATGTAGAAGTCTGCCCGCACGCTGGTAAAAATCAAGAGGGGAAGTCCCATTGCGCGGGGCGGTTGCGGTTTGCACAATTGCTCCATGCTCGATGTGCGAGACCTTCAAGCTCAGAACCTGCGGGGGTTGGCGCCGAATGTTCTCGCTGAACTTGCCGAGCAGATGCTGGCGCAGTTGCAGGAGCACAGCCGGCGCATCGAAGAGCAGGGCCAGCACATCGAGCGCCAGGCGCGCGACATCAAGTTCAAGGACGCCAAGATCGAGAAGATCACCTTCGAGTTGGCGCGCCTGAAGGCGTGGAAGTTCTCGGCCAAGACCGAGAGCATGAACGCCGAGCAGCGCCAGATGTTCGAGGACACGCTGGCCGAAGATCAGGCGGATCTGGAGGCCCAACTCGCTGCGCTCAAGGCCCAGTTGCCCAAGGTGCCCGACGGGCAAGACAAACAACCCAAGGGGCAGCCCCGGCGCCAGGCGTTGCCGGCGCACCTGCGCCGGGTCGAGCATCACCACGAACCGATAGACACGGTGTGTGGCTGCGGCCGGCAGATGCTGCGCATCGGCGAGGACGTCAGCGAGAAGCTCGACATCGTGCCGGCCGAGTTCTTTGTGCACCGCCATGTTCGCGGCAAGTGGGCCTGCAAATGCTGCAACGCCCTGAAGCAAGAACCCGTAGAGCCGTCAATTGTGGACAAGGGCATCCCGGCGCCCGGGCTCGTCGCCTACACGATGGTCAGCCGCTTTGCCGACCACATTCCGTATTACCGCCAGGAACAGATCAACGCGCGAAGCCGCGTACACACGCCGCGCACGACGCTGGCATCCTGGGCGGGGCACGCCAGCGTGGGTGTGGCGCCGCTGCTCGACGCCCACCGCGCGTTCGTGTTTAGCGCCAAGGTGTTGCATGCGGATGAGACGCCGGTGGCCATGCTCGATCCGGGCTCGGGCAAGACCAAGCGGGCCTATGTGTGGGCCTATGCGCGCGGCGCCTTCGATCCGCATGCAGCGGTGTTCTACGACTTCTGCGTCAGCAGGGCCGGGCGCCACGCAGCAGACGCGCTGGGCAAATGGTCGGGCACGCTGATCGTCGATGACTATGCGGGTTATGACCAGGTGCTCAAGGTGGCCGAGCGCATCGAGGCGGGATGTCTGGCGCATTGCAGACGCAAGTTTGACGAATTGGTGAAGGTCAAGGGTAGTGAGGTCGCGAAGGAAGCCGTCATTCGTATCGGCAGGCTTTACAAGATCGAACGCGAGATCGCCGGCCTGACGGCGCAGGATCGCCTGGACATTCGCCAGACGATCGCCAAGCCACACTGGGACGAGCTACAAATCTGGCTCCAACTGGAGCGCCAACGCGTGCCCGACGGAACAACGACCGCCAAGGCGATCGACTACACACTACGCCGGTGGGAGGCATTGACCCGCTGCTTGCACGATGGCAACGTGGCCGTGGACAACAACCACATCGAAAATCTGATGCGGCCATGGGCAATGGGAAGAAAAGCATGGCTATTTGCCGGCAGCGAGATGGGCGGCGAGCGCGCCGCCGCCATGATGAGTCTGTTGCAGTCGGCCAAACTCAACGGGCATGCTCCATTGGCGTACCTGACCGATGTGCTAACCCGGCTACCGAACCACCCGAACAGCCGGATCGAGGAATTGCTTCCTCATCGTTGGGCACCCAAGGGCTGAACTGAACCTCCAGCACTGGCGGGGTGCCGTGGCTGGACGCTTACTGAGTACTTTCTGGACAACTTTGTGATCACGACCAGTGGCGTGATGACAGCACCTGCGCTCAAACTGAGCATCGAGGTGCTTGGCGTAGAGCGCATCATGTTCG
>RGCY01000123.1 GCA_009918865.1 Actinomycetota bacterium | reverse complement strand
CGGCACGATGCCGGTAATCACAGAGAAGAGGACACCATGGCAGGCGAAACCAGCATTACCGTCGTGGGCAACCTGACTGCTGACCCGGAGTTGCGGTTCACCGCATCCGGTCACGCAGTTGCGTCGTTCACTGTTGCATCAACACCACGCACATTTGATCGTCAGAGCAACGAGTGGAAGGACGGGGAAACCCTGTTCCTTCGCTGCAGTGTGTGGCGTCAATACGCGGAGAACGTGGCTGAGTCCCTCACGAAGGGAACTCGCGTGATTGTCGTCGGTCGTTTGCGTCAGCGTTCATATGAGAAGGACGGCCAGACCCGTACTTCCTACGAACTTGATGTCGATGACATCGGTCCGGCTTTGCGCACTGCCAAGGCAAAAATCGAGCGCGTGCAACGCACTGGTGGTTTCGGTGAAGGAGCACCTGCTGGAGGTTCTGACTGGACCGCCGCACCTGCAGCCGGAGCCGGCTGGGGTGGCGACGAAGAGCCACCGTTTTAAGACCCTGTCTTTCCGGTAGCCACTCCGGAACCACCCCGGACAACCGTCCAACCAAACCAAAGCCGTCCCAACATCAAGTTGGGCCCTTGAACCAAGGAGCACCACGATGGCCAAGCCAGTAATCAAGAAGATTCGCAAGAAGGCTTGCACTTTCTGCACCACCCCAGGTGGCGACTATGTCGACTACAAAGACATCGCCACCTTGCGTAAGTACATTTCCGATCGCGGCAAGATTCGCGCGCGTCGCGTGACCGGGTGCTGCACCCGTCACCAGCGCGATGTTGCAGCCGCGGTGAAGAACGCACGCGAGGTCGCCTTGCTGCCTTACACCAGCACGGCACGCTGAGAAGGAGCGAAACAATGAAGGTCATTCTCACTCAGCAGGTCGCTGGTCTCGGTGAACCCGGTGATGTTGTCGATGTCAAGGACGGTTACGGCCGTAATTTCCTCGTTCCCAACCGTTTGGCCACGCAGTGGACAAAGGGTGGCGAAAAGCAGGTGCAGCAAATTCGTCGTGCACGCAATGCACGCGATGTGCGCGATGTGGACCACGCTCTCGAGGTGAAGTCCGCTCTGGAAAACGGCAAGGTCCGTTTGAAGGTTCGCGCCGGCGAGCAGGGCCGTCTGTTCGGTTCGGTCACATTGAACGACATCGTGGAAGCCATTGCGGCCAAAGGTGCAAAGGTTGACAAGCGTCGCATCCATGTTGGTTCGCCAATCAAGACACTCGGTGAGCACATCATCACCGTCAGCATTCACCCACAGGTGAACGCGACAGTGACACTGGAGGTTGTGCCCGCTAAGTAATGCGGTGCACGAGAGTTACTGGGGCGTCTGACCGAAAGGTCGGCGCCCCAGTTGCTTTTGTGCATGGTCACAGTGCATTGATGTGACGCGTCGTGGCCGTCAAATGCTGTTGAGAGTGGTCGTATTGGCTGAAATCCAATGCCGGAACTTGGCGGTAACTATGGCGTCGCATCTGCCACAGTAATCCACAGGGGTAGAACTTTTAATTCACAGCGTGTGAGCAGCATGAGCGCAGGTCACAGGCGCGTTTCAGGTTGAAGCGTCGGGGATTTCAACAATGCATCCACAGATGTGGACCGGTTTTGCCGCATGAATCGAGACTTAGCCACAAGTTCTCCACATGGGTGTCCACAGCGATGTTTGGGGATGCGGGCCGTTCAGGTTTAGCCTCTCGTAGTCACCAGCATGGTCGTGAGCGCGCGCAGTTTCGACTCTGCAAGAACTGAGTCTGTGAAGCCTGTGGGTGGGCGTCACGCAGGGTTGATTGTCTGACCCCATGGTCATGCTGGTGGCACTCAACCTAGGTGCATCAATCGACAGGAGCTAGCCGTGAGCATCGCGGAATTTCCCATCCGCCATGACGATGACAACCAGGCCGCTAGCCGGATGCCACCGCAGGATTTGATTGCCGAAGCCAGTGTGCTCGGCGCAATGATGCTCAGTAAAGATGCCATTGCAGATGCACTTGAAACTGTGCGTGGTGAAGATTTCTATCGACCAGCACACCAATCAATTTTCACGTCCATTGTTAATTTGTTTGCGCGAAATGAACCCGCCGACCCCATCACCGTCACCGCGGAGTTGCAGCGGCTCGGGGAAGCATCGCGTGTTGGCGGCGCGGCATATCTGCACGAGTTGGTTCAGAGCGTGCCAACTGCAGCGAACGCGGAGTACTACGGCCGGATCGTCAGCGAGCGTGCAACTCAGCGGCGGTTGGTGGAAGCCGGTAGTCGCATCACCACCATGGGGTACGCCGGTGATGGCGATATTGACGACGTGGTTGATCGTGCGCAAGCAGAGGTGTTCAAAGTTGCGCAGCGTCGTGCGGCGGAGGATTACCAACCACTGAGTGTGTTGATTCCCGAAGCGCTGGCGGAACTGGAAATGCTGACGCAGCGTGGTGGCGCACCAACGGGAGTGCCGACCGGTTTCGCGGAACTTGACGACCTCACTCGAGGTTTGCACGGTGGGCAAATGATTGTGGTGGCGGCTCGACCTGCAATGGGTAAGTCAACATTCGCATTGGACTTGGCGCGTTCTGCTGCAATTAAGCACAAACGGCCGACCGTGTTCTTTTCCCTTGAAATGAGTCGCAGTGAAATCCTTATGCGCCTGTTGTCAGCAGGAACTGAAATTCGCTTGAACAATTTGCGCGCAGGCCAGGTTGGTCAGCCGGAATGGGACAAGCTCGCGCGGCATATGGCAGAGGCATCGGAGAGTCCGATGTTCATTGATGACTCTCCAAACCTAACGATGATGGAGATTCGTGCGAAAGCCCGGCGGTTAAAGCAGCAGCATGGGCTTGACTTGGTGATCATCGATTATTTGCAACTGATGAGCAGCGGTAAGCGTGTTGAAAGCCGCCAGGTGGAAGTCTCGGAGTTTTCCCGACAAATGAAGTTGTTGGCTAAAGAGTTGGATGTGCCAGTGGTCGCCCTATCGCAACTCAACCGTGGTCCGGAACAGCGTTCGGATAAAAAGCCGATGATGTCTGACCTACGCGAGTCTGGCTCGATTGAACAAGACGCGGATGTGGTCATCTTGTTGCACCGTGAAGATGTCTACAACCCTGAATCACCGCGCGTGGGCGAAGCAGATTTGAACGTGGCTAAGCACCGCAATGGCCCGACCAAGACCATTGGAGTGGCCTTCCAAGGACACTACTCGCGCTTTACTGATCTTGGTCGTGGCTACGCGTAAGTCGCGGCGGCGCCATTGCCGGTAGCAAAGTCGTTGGCGCGGCGTTCAGGGCTACGCTGCACATGTGCTGCATTGGAAGACATTTGGCGAGATTCATCTTGGGCCATTGACACTTCACACATTTGGTTTATGTGTGGCGCTTGGGGTGTTGCTTGGGGCGGAAGTCGCTGCTCGTCGTAACGCCAGATTCGGAGTGCGCCGTGAGGACACGCAACGCGTTGTGTTGTGGTTGGTTGGCGCAGGGTTGGTGGGTGCGCGCCTGACTTGGGTTGTCACCAACTTCTCACGAATCGAATCACCACTGGATGTCATTGCGGTATGGAACGGTGGCATGCAGTTCTCGGGCGGCTTCCTCACAGCGTTGGCAATAACTCCGTTCGTCACGCGAGGGTTGCAGGTGACGACAGACCGCCGCAATCTCATTGACAGCGCCATGCTCGGACTTGCTGTTGGGCAACTCGTTGGCCGGATTGGCTGCATCAGTGTGGGTGAACATCTCGGCAAACCCACCAACTTCTTCCTTGGTTGGACCTATGACGGCGGTGCCACTCGTGAAGGACCCCTCACGGTTGGTGTGCGGTACCACAACGCCGCTTTGTACGAATTGCTCTGGCTTATTCCACTGATTTGGGTGCTCTTCCGTCGGGCGAAAGCACCTCGCTACCCAGGGCAAGTCATGCTCTGGCTGATGGGTTCCTATGGCGTGCTGCGGTTCTTGACCGACACCCTTCGCGCGTATGACCAGCGGCTTTGGGGTCTCACGGGGGCGCAGTTCATGTGCCTTGGGCTGGTGCTGGCGACGCCGGTGGTCGCATGGCGTTGGCGGCGAGAGCCGGCAGTAACCGAAGGCGACCCAAGCGGCGTTGCTCAGCACGCGTCTGA
>RGCY01000122.1 GCA_009918865.1 Actinomycetota bacterium | reverse complement strand
ATTGAACTTCGCATTGAACCGGTAGAGCGAATCCATGTGAACATTTCTCACCAGCCAGCGCAGTAGGCGACGCACGATGCCGCGCATGGGTAAGTCTTCCCCCTCGACAAGACTGCGCAGCAAGGCAAAGTTAAGGCTCACGTGACTTGAACCACGTGCTTTCACATATTCGATGGTTTCGGTGATGAGGAAGTCCATCATGCCGTTGGGATGTTGCCTACCATCGCGACGCATGATGTCGAGTGACCACCCGCCGATGCTTGGCGCTGGCACAAACTGACAGAAGCCACTCAGTTCACCTTCGTTGTCACGACACACTGCGAGAAGCAAATCTGGGTCAATCGGGTCCGCCACTCTGCCAAGAGTCATGGCAAACCCGCGCTCCTGTGGCCCCCGGCGAACCTTTGATGCAACGTCAAGCAAGGCGCGGCGCGTTTCTGTGGTCAGGTCCGCCACTCGCATGAACTCGACCCGATATCCAGCCCGATGCATCCGATTGACTGCCTGGCGAAGACCGCGATTTGCGCGACCATCGAGTGAGAACGTGTTGACATCGATGATGGCTTCATCGCCAAGATAGAGACTCACACCACCGGCGGAGCTGTAGCGATGTGCCCATTCTTCATCCGCAGCAAGCACCGCGACCGGCCACGCTTGTTCTTCAGCGTATGCGCGGAACTCCTGCCAAGTGCGCACCGGATCAGGGCCAATCGGGTCAGGTGAGACCAGGCACACACCACCAATGATTCGGTAGGCAATCACACCTCCAGCGGCCGAGAAGAATTGTTTGTCTTCACGAAGTGCAAAGTAATCGAGAGAGTCATGACCGTGCTCTGCAATGACAGCACGGGCATTGGCAAGGTCGAGGTCACTGGCACGCCGCGGCATCTTTGGAGTCGTGAGGGCATAGCCGATCAGACCGCCAACAGCTAACGCGATAGAGAAGATGGTGATGCGCTCCGCACGTGGAAGTTCGGCATAGTGCAACCCGAAGATGTCGCCGAGAGAATGCAGATTGTGGTGATACACCGCAAACCACACCTGCGCGACCATAACCGCGCCAACTAGCGCAACTAACCCGACGAGTAAGGCAGCCGCGATCCGCCGCCATGCTCGAGCGGTGTCAACTGTGGCTCGAAAGTGCTGACGCTGATGCCAGAGAAATACTGCAATCGCGAGAGGTAACACATCCAAATGCCACGGTTGCAACGGTATTCGCGTTACCACCGATGCCGCCAACAACACCAGCGTCACAACCATGGCAGGACGTTGACCTCGGCGAAGACCGCGAGCAAGGCTGAGCATCCAAAATGCCAGCATAAGAGTGACCAAAGTGCTTGATTCGATGCTGTCAAAGCCTCCGCAGAAGAGGGTCAACGCCGCGTCTGACACAACGGTGAATGCAGAGATCCGGCGCACTGCGCGCGCACGTCGACGGTCAACTGTTGGAACTCTCAACACGAAGTCAGTTGCAGTAGTGCCGCGAGTCGCTGTGCGCGGCTTCGGGATTTGACCTGTGGATGTTTGCGCGTCAGTGGCATTACCCGATGCCGGCAACGCGGACTCTTGCTGCTGACCAGAGTTCATAGCGCTCCCTCATGCACGTTTATGTGCGTGTCCAAGGGTAGCCGGCACGGAAAGACAGGGCGGTGCCTCGCGACTCGAATGACGTGGTGGAACTCATATGAAGTGGTGCAATTCATATGCCGTGGCGTAACTCATAGGACCTGCGTAAGGAATGTCCGACCCACGAGATTCTCAAGCAGGTGAAAGAAACGTTGCCAAAGTTTCGGCGAGTTCGGTGCCGCCATCAGCAGAGCGACTGACAACCATGATGGTGTCATCACCTGCCACAGTCCCAAGCACCTGCGTGAGCGCGGCACGATCAATCGCACTTGCTAGGTACTGCGCCGCCCCCGGTTTCGTGCGGACCACAACGATGTTGCCGCTAGATTCAATCGAGAGAACTGCATCCAAAGCGACCCGACTAACGGCGCTGACATCTCCGGTGACTCCAACGCCTTCCAAACCAGCCGCATCAGGTACGACGTAACTGATGATTCCGTTCACCGGCGCCTTCACGGCACCTAGTTCATCCAAGTCACGACTTAGTGTTGCTTGGGTGACGTCGTAGCTGCGCTCAGCGAGTAGTGCGCCAAGTTCCTCTTGCGTGGTCACCTTTTGACTTCGAATGATTTGTCGGATTGCGTACTGGCGCGCAGCCTTCGTGCGAAGTGGCATCAGTGACCTCCATCAACATCTGCAAGCGCTTCGGCAAACGCGGCAATGAACTGCTCAATATGTTCGTGCGTGGCGATGAGCGGCGGACAAATGCGTAGTGCGTTTGGTTTCACGGCATTGACTAGCACCCCGCGTTCGCGAAGTCCAGACTCAAGTTGCTGCGAGATGTCTTGTGTGAGCAGAATCGCATGCCAGGCTCCAACTCCCCGAGTTCCAGCGATGAGTGGATGGGCAAGTTCTGCTACCGACGCCGTGAACACAGTGCCCCACTGCTGCACCTGAGCCAGCAACTCTCCATGTTCAATGGTGTCAAGGACTGCATGTGCTGCCGCACAGGAGACAGGATTGCCGCCAAACGTCGAGCCATGGTCGCCAGGGCGAAAAGCCCTTATTGCTTCACCCGTGGCAAGAACTGCACCAAGTGGCAACCCGGCTGCTAAACCTTTAGCGAGCGTCACGATGTCTGGGACGACTCCTTGCGCCACACTCGCGAGCCAGGCTCCTGTGCGACCAATGCCTGATTGCACTTCATCCACCACGAGCAAGCAACCTGCACTAGTCGCGATTGTGCGCGCTTGTTTCAGGTAGCCCTCTGGCGGCATCACCACGCCTGCTTCCCCTTGAATGGGTTCGAGCACGATTGCTGCCACGGTGTCATCAATTGCTTCTGCAAGTGCGACAGCGTCTCCAAAGGGCACGAAACTCACATCGTGGGCAAAAGGAGCGAAAGGTTCACGCTTTTCAGGACTACCCGTGACTGCCAGCGCCCCGAATGTGCGCCCATGAAATGAGTGCTGTGCCGCCACAATCTTGCTGCGCACTCGCGGCTCACCAGATGCATCCGTTACAGGATGTTCGGCTGCCCAACGCCGAACAATTTTCAGAGCGGCTTCTATCGCAGTGGCCCCGTCTTGACAGAAAAAAACACGCGAATCCACCGGCATGAACGCTTGCAAACGTTCGGCGAGACGTAAAGCGGTGTCGTGTGCATACAGGTTGCTGGTATGCGCCACCTTGGCAACTTGCTCACAAACCGCACTCACAACCGCAGGGTGTGCGTGACCAAGTGAACTGACCGCAATCCCTGCAACAAAGTCAAGATAAACACGACCATCAATATCGACTACTTCACAGCCATGGCCGTGGTCAATTGAGATTGGCGGCGTTCCGTAGTTAGCCATCATTGCGGACTGCCAGCGGTCTGCGAGAGTTGCTGAGGTCGTAGCGGTCTTCGTTCCCACCACCGGTTTTCTGATGCTTTGAGTCGTGGTGGGTGTCATGAGAGTGCGCCCGCTCGCTCATGAACACCCGATGACGACGCGACATCGGGCAGCACCATGGTGCCGATTCCGGAATCCGTGAAGACCTCAAGCAACAGGGCGTGGCTGAGACGACCATCGATGATGTGTGCTTGCGGAACTCCCCCAAGAACTGCATCAACACAAGCGGAAACTTTTGGCACCATTCCATCTTCGAGATCTGGCATCATGGCTTCGAGTTCACTCACGTGAATTTGTGCAATCACCGATGCTGGGTCCGGCCAGTTGGCGTAGAGACCTTCAACATCTGTGAGCACAACCAATTTGGCGGCGCCAAGGGCAACGGCAAGTGCGGCCGCCGCTTCGTCAGCATTGATGTTGAACGTTTGCCCGTCATCGCCAGATGCGAGACTTGAAATCACTGGAATCATGCCGTTATCAAGCAACGACTCGATGAGAGTGCAGTCAACACTGGCAATGGCGCCAACTGCTCCGACGTCAATGTGTTCACCATCAACGTCAATGACGGCTCTCGTTGCTGTGAACAACCCTGCATCTTCACCACTCACGCCGACAGCAAAAGGGCCATGGCTATTGATGTGTGCCACAACCTGGCGTTGAACTTGCCCGGTCAGCACCATCCGCTCAACGTCTAAGGCCTCTGGGGTC
>RGCY01000121.1 GCA_009918865.1 Actinomycetota bacterium | reverse complement strand
TGGACGTTCACGCGCGCGGAGCGGCGAAATCCATCGCGCTACAACACCTTTGTTCACGCTGGCCTGCCAATCGGACCGATTGGTAACCCTGATGCCGTCGCAATCAGTGCGGTGCTCAATCCAGCCTCTGGTCCGTGGGTCTTCTTCGTGACCACTAATCCCGACACTGGATTCACCGAGTTCGCCAGCACCGAAGCCGAGTTTGCACAACTGCGTCGTAAGTTCCAGCAATGGTTGGCCCAGCAATGACTCACCGTTTTCGTGCCGCTGTCCTCGGCTCACCGATAGCGCATTCACGGTCGCCTGAACTTCATACCGCGTGCTACGCCTTGCTCGGACGCTCTGACTGCACCTATGAACGCATCGAGGTTCGCGCGGGCCAACTTGCTTCGTTCTTGCGTGGGTTAGACAACACCTGGATGGGTGTGAGTTTGACGATGCCGCTGAAAGAAGAAGGCCTCAGCGCGGTTGAGCGGGTGGAACCTTCGTCGGCTCGAATCGGGGCCATCAACACCGTGGCGTTTCTGCCCGTTGGCGTGAGTGGATTCAATACGGACCAAATTGGGGTCCGAGAATCCATCCGTCCGTACCTACCGGTTGGCGGAGCAGTCGTTGTGGTTGGCACGGGTGCCACAGCGCGCAGTGCGCTCGGCGCACTTGTTGAATTCGAACCCAGCCAGGTCACGATTGTGGGTCGTAACCTTGTGAAGTTCTGGGAGATGTGCGAGCGATTTCCGGAGCTGCCTTTGACTTGGCTGGACTGGCCTGAATCCGGCTCTGGACCTGCCGCCACTGAACTTGCAGCAGACGTGACAATTTCAACATTGCCGAACAATGTTGCAAACCCACTGACTCCACTGGCTGGGCAGTTGCTCATTGATGTGAACTATCCGAACCCAGCAAATCTGCAGCGTTGGCGTGCCGCCGGTGGCGAAGGGGTAGACGGCATCACTTTGCTCATCGCGCAAGGTGTTGCTCAGGTGAGCCTGATGATGAACGGCTTAGACCTGACAGCAATGTGGGACGAGCTAGTGGATGCAGCAACTGCAGCAGTGCGCGCAACGTTGTAGGGCGAGGGGAGGCTCCCCACAGATTCAGCCAACGGCTAGCCAAAAACGAAATCGCCTGCGCATCATGTGTTGATGAGACTGCTCTTCACCTGCGCATCGCTCGTGTGGTGCGTTGCGATTGGTCTGCGTCTTGCCATCATTGACATTCGCACGCATCGACTTCCCAATCGGCTCGTGGCCCAGCTCGGCCTGGGACTTTGGACCATCGTGCTGGTGTGGGCGACTCTGGGGCATCTCGGAATCGAGTCCCAGGACCGACCCGACTTCGTTGCGGTTGGATTCACAGTGGTGGTTGCGGCATTGCTGGCCGGATGGTCCCTCGTTGCCCCAATGTCCATCGGGATGGGTGATGCCAAGCTCGTCTTGGCGCTCGCACCAGTGTTCGCCCTTGCTGATGTCTCACGCGAACTTGCCGCACTGTGGTTGGTGAGCGCGGCTGCTGCCATCACTGTTGTGTTGCGCCGCGCCATCCGCCGTGTGCCCATTGGGGTTCCATTGGCTTACGGACCCTTTCTACTACTTGCCGCCCCCTTGGCTCTCGCCCTAGGTGGCTTGTAGCGCTGCGCATGGGACACTTCACCCATGGTGCGCTGGCTTACGGCAGGGGAATCCCACGGTCCTGCACTCGTGGGCATCTGCGAAGGCCTTCCTGCCGGAATTGAAGTGACAGTTGGCGATGTTGCTGCCCAACTTGCACGGCGCCGTCACGGGGTTGGCCGTGGTGCGCGTCAAAAGTTTGAAACCGATGATGTGGAGTTTCTCGCTGGCGTTCGCCACGGCGTGACTCAGGGCTCACCGATTGCGGTGCGAATTTCCAACAGTGAGTGGCCGAAGTGGCAGACGGTTATGAGTCCTGATCCACTCTCTTTGGAGCAACTTGAAGCGATTGCCAGCGCAGGTCGAAACGCGCCGTTGACTCGGCCGCGGCCAGGGCACGCTGATCTTGCTGGAATGCAGAAGTACGGCTTCGATGATGCCAGGCCAGTGCTGGAGCGCGCATCGGCGCGTGAAACCGCGATGCGTGTGGCACTTGGCTCACTCGCTCAGGCGTTTCTCAAGCAAACCTTGGGAGTGTCCGTGCTCAGTCATGTGGTGCGCATCGGTTCGGTCACCACTCCCGATGATGTGCTACCCACCGCAGTTGATCAACTGCACATTGATGCTGACCCAGTTCGGTGCGCACATGTGGAAACATCCCAGCGGATGCAAGAAGAAATTGCCTTGGCTCACAAAGAGGGTGACACGCTTGGCGGTGTTGTCGAAGTTGTCGTGCATGGCCTGCCCCCGGGTCTGGGGTCATACGTGCACGCGGATCGCAAAATTGATGCCCGGCTTGCGGGCGCAGTGATGAGCATTCAGGCGGTTAAAGGCGTCGAGATTGGCGATGGATTTGCAAGCGCGGCACGTCGCGGCAGCGTGGCCCACGATGAGATTGCTCGAGTTGATGGGGAATTGACTCGGCTCACGGACCGCGCCGGTGGCACCGAAGGCGGCATGACGAATGGCGCGCCACTTCGGGTGCGTGCGGCCATGAAGCCCATCTCCACCGTGCCACGTGCTCTGCGCACGATTGACACAGCCACTGGTGGCGAAGCCGTGGCACACGCCCAACGTTCCGACACCTGTGCCGTGCCCGCACTTGGAGTCATTGTTGAAGCAGCCGTGGCGATGGTGCTGGCAGATGCAACACTTGAAAAGTTCGGCGGCGACAGTGTCGTGGAAACTCGCCGAAATGTGCTTGGCTACCTTGAATCAATGGATATCCGCTGATGCCACCAGTGGTTGTTTTCGTCGGCGCACCAGGCGCTGGCAAATCCACTATCGCGGCCGAAGTCGCCAAGCGTCTTGGTCTGACACATCTCGACACTGACACGTTGGTTGAACAGCACAGCGGCCTGACCGTGTCGGACATCTTTGTCGCCGAAGGCGAAGCCGCATTTCGAAAGCGTGAACGAGCGGCTGTTGAACAGGCACTAGGAACAGTCGAAACCGTCCTGAGTCTGGGCGGTGGGGCGATTCTCGATGCCGAGACTCGAAATGATCTCGCATCGCAGCGTGTTGCTTGGTTACAAGTATCACTGACCGACGCAGCCACGCGTGCTGGGCTCAATCAAGCCCGCCCACTGTTGCTCGGCAATGTCCGAGCCACGCTTGCCAAACTGCTCGATGAGCGCACACCTCTATATGCAGCCGTTGCTGACCAGCAGTTCGACACCAGCACACACACGGCACACGAGGTTGTTGAGGAAGTGCTGGCGTGGCTCCACAGTGAGCCGCACTCTGGTTCAGAGCGCCTTGTGACGTCCGAAGATTCTCAGGCGGCCTCATGAAAACCGCTGATATCCGGATTTGTGCTGAGCATGCCTACTCGGTGAAGGTTGGACATCACATTGCGGATCTAATGTCCGCGTCTTCGTGGGCGACACCGAACCGCAACGCCTTATTGCTGTGCACGCAAGACTCCCGATTGGTCGCTAACGAAGTGCGAGATTTTGCAAGTGCCGCAGGCATGAATGTCACTGTTGTGGAAGTTCCGCGCGGTGAAGAAACAAAGTCGCTGTCAACCGTGCAGAACTTGTGGGATTCGTGTGCGCAAGCATCCCTTGACCGTGCTGGTCTGATCATCGCTGTCGGTGGCGGCACTGTCACAGATGTGGCGGGATTTGTGGCTGCGACCTGGATGCGTGGGGTTGATTGGGTAGCCATTCCCACAACCACTGCTGGAATAGTGGATGCAGCCATCGGAGGCAAGACCGGCATCAACTGGGCGCGCTCGGTCATGGAACGCCTCAAGAAGAAGGGAGACTGACCGTGCCGTTAAAGTCACTTCGCCAGATGCGTTACCTCTTCGCCGCCGAGAAGCGTGGGGACGTCCCGAAGGGGACGGCAAAGGAGTTCGTCGCGGCGACGTCGAAAAAGAAGCTCGCCAAGTTGCCCGAGGTCGTGAAGCGGAAAAAGACTGACGCCCGCAAGCTCGACCCGCTCGTGAAGGCCCGTCGCGCAGGGAAGGCCAAGTGAGCGACGCCCTCCGACGGTTCGCCGCGACCCTGCCGAAGCCTGCGCCCGCTGACGGCGGCGAGGGCCGAGCGCTCGAGCGCAT
>RGCY01000013.1 GCA_009918865.1 Actinomycetota bacterium | reverse complement strand
AGGCTGGCGGTGGCACGCGCAGGGGAGCGTGCTGCAGCGTCGGTTGCAGCAAGCGATGCGTTTTTCCCATTTGCTGATGGCTTACAAGTGCTCATCGATGCCGGCGTGCGCGCAGTTGTGCAACCGGGTGGGTCCAAGCGAGATGAAGAAGTGATTGCAGCAGCGCAATCCGCGGGCGTGACGATGTACTTCACTGGCACCCGCCATTTTGCACACTGACACGGCCGTGAAAGCAGCGTGAAGTTGAAAAGGGAACCCGGCTAGGGTTCAGGCTCGTGACCGCAACCATCTTGGACGGCAAAGCCACTGCCGCACGAATCAAGTCTGACTTGGCAAAGCGCGTGGCAGCACTTAACGCCACAGGAGTGAGTGTCGGTCTGGGAACGGTGCTTGTTGGTGAAGACCCAGCAAGTGCGTCGTATGTTGCCGGCAAGCATCGTGATTGTGCTGCTGTGGGCGTGGAATCAATTCGCGTTGACCTACCGGCGGATGCATCGCCAGCACAACTCAATGATGCGATTGATGAGCTGAATGCAAATCCCCATTGCACTGGTTTCATTGTGCAGCTTCCGTTGCCATCAGTTCACGACACCAATGCGGTGCTCGAACGCGTTCATCCAGATAAGGATGCTGATGGACTGCACCCAGTGAACCTTGGGCGGTTGGTTCTAGGCACCGCTGCACCACTGCCATGCACCCCAGTCGGCGTGGTGACATTGCTGCGTGAGTACTCAATCAACATTGATGGCGCAGATGTGGTGGTCGTTGGTCGCGGCACCACTGTTGGTCGACCACTTGGTCTGTTGTTAACGCGGCGAAGCGAAAATGCCACCGTCACGTTGTGTCACACCGGCACGCGCAATCTTGCAGAACACACACGCCGGGCCGACATCATCGTCAGCGCCACAGGGGTGCCGCACTCAATCACCGCAGAGATGGTCAAGCCTGGCGCTGCGGTGGTGGATGTGGGCATCACTCGCACGGCAGCCGGACTCACTGGTGATGTGGCACCTGATGTGGCGAACATTGCCGGGCATATTGCTCCGGTGCCGGGCGGCGTCGGGCCGATGACACGCGCCATGTTGGTTGCCAATGTGGTGGCCGCAGCAGAACGCGCTGCCGGTGTGTGACATGACGCGTCGCCTTGGCATCCTGCCGCTGTTCGTGCTCCTCGCTGGGCTGCTCGTGCTGGTCGTTGGTTCCGACCGAGTCGGCCTGGTTCTCTGCGGTGTCTCGGGGCTAACCGCAGGCGCTCTGCGCCTCACTCAGCCACCAGAATCCATCGGCTGGCTCGTCTCTCGCCGCAAGCCGGTCGACATCGCCGCATCTGTGATTTTGGGTGCCGCACTCTGTGTCGTGGCTCTCGCACTTCCACACTAGAGTTTCCGGGCACAAGGGCACAGCTCCGGCTGTTTTCCATTCCAATCTTCACTGTCGAAGCAGCCCCGAGCGCAACCACCGTCCGTGTTCAATGGTCTAACGATTTTGGGAGTCATGAATGTCCCGTCAAGGCAAAGTAAGTGTCATCGGTTCGGGCTTCTATGGCTCAACCACAGCCCAGCGCATTGCTGAGTACGACATCGTTGAAGAAGTTGTGCTTACTGACATTCTTGAAGGCAAGCCTGAAGGTCTCGCGCTAGACATGAACCAGAGCCGACCCATCGAAGGTTTTGAGACGCGCGTGACTGGGGCGACCACACACGCTGATGGCACTGGATATGAAGCCATTGCTGGTTCGCAGGTGGTTGTCATCACGGCAGGGCTGCCGCGTAAGCCGGGCATGAGCCGCATGGATTTATTGGAAGTGAATGCGGGCATTGTTGGTGGAATCGCAGAGCACATTGCAGTGCACGCACCTGAAGCAGTCATCATTGTTGTGTCCAACCCGCTTGATGAAATGACGGCACTCGCGCAACTGCGATCGAAGTTCCCACATCAGCGAGTGATGGGGCAGGCCGGCATGCTTGACACTGCTCGGTTCACGCACTTCGTTGCTGAGACGTTGAAGGTGCCGGTGAGTTCGGTGCGCACTTTGACTCTTGGTTCGCACGGTGACACCATGGTGCCGGTGCCGTCACGCTGCACAGTCGATGGCGAGCCGCTTGCTCGGCTGCTCCCTGCGGAGAAAATTGAAGAACTTGTGGTTCGCACGCGCAACGGTGGCGCTGAAATCGTGGGTCTGCTCAAGACGGGGTCGGCGTACTACGCGCCTTCGGCAGCGGCCGCACGTATGGCGCGCGCTGTCATTGAAGACTCTGGTGCCGTGATGCCTGTGTGCGCTTGGGTGACCGGCGAATATGGCATCAGCGATGTCTATCTCGGGGTTGAAGCCAAACTTGGGCGCGCAGGTGTGGAGTCCGTGATCGAAACGGAATTGACTGACGCTGAAACTGCGGCTCTGCATGAGGCTGCTGAGGCTGTGCGCAGTAAGCAAGCCGACGTCGCACATATGTGAACGCCAGCGCTCGGTAGTATCTCGACTTCAAAACAGATCCTGTTCGCGTGGTGAACTGTTCGGAAAAAGTGCCGGATTTTCTCCACGGAATCATGGATTCGCTGCAAACTCAGGAGTGAGTGAATGTCGAAAATCAAGGTCGCTAACCCAGTCGTGGAACTCGACGGCGACGAGATGACTCGCATCATTTGGCAGTTCATCAAGGACCGCCTCATCTTGCCGTATCTCGATGTTGACCTTCGCTACTTTGATTTGGGCATTGAAAGTCGTGAATCCACGAAAGACCAAATCACCATTGATGCAGCGAATGCGATTGCCGAACACGGTGTCGGTGTTAAGTGCGCAACCATCACGCCGGATGAGGCGCGTGTGACCGAGTTCGGTCTTTCGCAGATGTGGAAGTCGCCCAATGGCACCATTCGCAACATTCTCGGTGGCGTCATTTTCCGCGAGCCCATCATTATTTCGAACATTCCACGACTGGTTCCGGGGTGGACGAAACCGATTGTCATCGGCCGTCACGCATTTGGCGATCAGTACCGTGCCACAGATGCTGTGATTCCCGGACCCGGCACATTGACTCTGACGTACACGCCCGCCGATGGCAGCGCGCCAGTTGAGATGAATGTCTACGACTTCAAGGGGCCGGGCGTCGCCCTGGCGATGTACAACATCGACGAATCCATTCGTGACTTTGCGCGTGCATCGATGCGCTATGGGCTTGCGCGTAACTACCCGGTCTACCTCTCAACAAAGAACACCATTTTGAAGAAGTACGACGGCCGTTTCAAAGACATCTTCGCGGAGGTCTACGAAAACGAATTCAAGACTGAGTTCGAGTCACGAGGTTTGGAATACGAGCACCGCTTGATTGACGACATGGTTGCGACCGCACTGAAGTGGGAAGGCGGCTATGTCTGGGCTTGTAAGAACTACGACGGCGATGTGCAGTCCGACACCGTTGCGCAGGGTTTCGGCTCACTTGGTTTGATGACGAGCGTGCTCATGACTCCCGATGGTCGCACTGTGGAAGCAGAGGCCGCACATGGAACCGTCACGCGTCACTACCGTCTGCACCAGCAGGGTAAGCCCACATCCACCAATCCGATTGCTTCGATTTTCGCGTGGACGCGCGGTCTCGCTCACCGTGGAAAATTGGACAACAACGACGCGCTCATCGGGTTTGCCAATGACCTAGAGCGTGTGTGCATTGAGACAGTCGAGTCCGGAAAAATGACGAAGGACCTGGCCCTGCTCATTGGTCCGGACACGCCGTGGCTGACCACTGAGGAGTTCTTGTCCGCGGTGGACGAAAACCTGCGACGATCGCGCCCGTGAACGTCGTCTGGTCAACACTCGGCGCACTAGCGCTTGTCATCGCTGTCGGTGCGCTGTTCGTCGCGGCTGAAATGGCGCTTGTCTCACTGCGCCCCGGGCAAGTGCGCAAGATTGAGGAATCGCGCCGCCGGGCGGCCGGGGCAGTGTCCCGGCTCACTGGTGACCCGAACCGATTCTTAGCCGCAGCCCAAGTTGGTGTCACCCTCACCGGAATTGTGTCTGGCGCCTTTGGTGTCACTCGTCTTGAACCGATTGTCTCGGGCTGGTTGCGTGACGCGCATGTGCCGGCGGCATCCGCGGTTGCATTCATCCTCATCACGCTGGTGACGGGATTCCTAACTTTGGTGTTTGGTGAACTAGTCCCCAAGCGCATTGCGTTGCAACGCTCGGAGCAAGTCGCGGTGCGGCTTGCGGGTCCGTTGGATGCACTTGCCAGACTCTTCAGGCCTTTCGTGTGGTTGCTCTCTGCATCCACCGACTTGGTTGTGCGGCTCGTGGGTGGTGACCCAGGTGCGGCAAGGGAAAGCATCTCCGGTGAGGAGCTTCGCGGTCTGGTTGCCAGCCACGAAGAGTTAACCGCCGAAGAGCGCAACTTGATTGACGACGTGTTTCAGGCCGGCGACAGGGAATTGCGAGAAGTCATGGTTCCTCGCACGGAAGTGGATTTCCTTGACGCTGATATTCCGGCATTTAAGGCCGTCAAAATCGTGACAGACCAGCCTCATTCGCGTTATCCCGTCACGGGTGAGGGGGTGGACGACATCTTGGGGTTCGTGCACATCAGAGACATCTTGGCTCCCGACATGGCTGAGCGCTCTATCCGTGTCGGTCAGATTGCGCGCGAAGTCCGTCGCTATCCCGGAACGAAGCGAGTGATTCCAACGCTGACTGACATGCGTCGCGCAGGTGCACACCTGGCCATTGTTTTGGATGAGTACGGTGGAACTGCCGGCATCGTCACTCTGGAAGATCTCGTTGAGGAATTAGTTGGCGACATCCGCGACGAATATGACGTCGCGAGTCAAGCATCACAAAACCGCACTGGTGATGGTCAGTTCGAGATTGATGGGCTCACGAACATCGAAGATTTAGATGAAGACTTTGGAGTTGAGTTGCCCGACGGCCCGTATGAAACTGTCGCCGGTTTCATGGTGGCGCATCTTGGCCGTTTACCGCGTGAAGGGGATCGAGTGGAAGTGGCAGGTGCGCATTTCACAGTCGCATCCATGGAGGGCCGCCGCATCTCCCGTGTGAAAGTTCATCGACTCAGCGTGGAAGACTGACGCTATGTCAGCGCCGACAATGCCGCGAGTGCTTTCCGGCATTCAACCCACCGCCGACTCGTTCCACATTGGAAATCTGCTTGGTGCTCTGCAGCAGTGGGTATCGCTACAGCACGAATCCGACGCATTCTTTTGTGTTGTCGATTTACACGCCATCACTGTTGCGCACGATCCGGCAGTCTTGCACCGTCGCACATTGAGTTCCTACGCGCAGTTGCTTGCTGCCGGTTTGGACCCGGATGTGGCGACTGTGTTTGTGCAGAGTCATGTGCCTGAGCACGCTCAGTTGCAGTGGGTGCTCGGCTGCCTCACTGGAATGGGTGAAGCAAGCCGGATGACTCAGTTCAAGGACAAGTCTCAAAAGGCTGGTGCTCAGTCAGCATCGGTGGGCTTGTTCACCTACCCAATCCTGCAAGCCGCGGATATTTTGCTGTATTCGGCCGATGAGGTGCCGGTTGGCGAAGATCAACGTCAACATCTTGAACTGAGCCGTGATTTGGCCGAGCGCTTCAACACGCGCTTTGGTGACACATTCACGCTTCCGCGCACGCGCGTGATGAAAGGTGCGGCGAAGATTCTCGATTTGCAGGACCCCACCGCAAAGATGAGCAAGTCTCAGCCGGCGGGCTGTGTGTTTTTGCTCGAAAGCCCATCCGCCATCACGAAGAAGATTAAGTCTGCAGTGACGGACAGTGAAGCATCTGTTCGGTACGACCCTGAAACCAAGGCGGGGGTGAGTAATCTCCTGACAATCCTGTCTGCCTTCTCCGGTCAGGCGGTCACCGACCTTGAATCGGAATTCTCCGGGCGTGGTTATGGTGACCTCAAAGGTGCAGTTGCTGATGCCGTCGTTGCTTTTGCGGAGCCTTATGCAGCGCGCACTAACGAGTTGTTGGCTGCGCCGGATCACTTAGCGACCTTGATGCGCGACGGAGCACAACGGGCTCGTGACGTTGCAGTTGAACTTCTACAGCGAGTGTATGAACGCATTGGTTTCGTTTCTGCGACCTAGCGAGACCGTGCCAGCAGTGGGAGGACTTCGCTATGCGACACGATGACCTCACTGTTGGGGTTGTGATAGAAGTTCCGGAACCCTGGGGCGAAGACCTCACCGAATGGCGCATCGGGTTTGGTGATCCGCATACCGAGAAAATCCTTGCGCACATCACTCTGCTGGCGCCGGTTCGGATGTCCGCACAACAATTCGCAGACTTGCCATCGCGCTTGAACGCCGAATGCGGGCGCCTGCCTGCCTTTGCCATGGCTCTCGGACCCATTGGAACATTTCGACCCGTGTCACCGGTCGTGTATCTGCAGGCTCATGCAGACGCCGATGCTCTCCCTCTGACGCAGGCGGCTGTGTGGCGAGCGGCTGGAGAGCCGCCGCAGCGGCATGCGTTTGTTGCCCACTGCACGGTGGCCATGGATGTTCCGGATTCAGTGCTGGACGCGGCCGCCGATGCTCTCCGTGACTACACCGCCGCCTGGCAGGTGTCTGAAGTGCTGGTGCTCACCCGCGACCCCGATGGGTCTTGGCAGCGTCGCTTTTCGGTACCTCTGTTGGGCTGATTTTTCACAAAGTGTTGTCTATTTCTTATCAGGTTTGTGAAATCCGGGCTTACCCCTGCTACCTGTTAACCACTAGCGTTCCAGTGTGCAACTTGACCAGGTGCTCCCTGAAGACACTCTCTTCCCGGCCGTGGCAACTGCATTTGAACGCGGCAACGTCGGCCTGGCCGTAGCCATCGTGGCGGATGAAATTGATGCCTGCGACCCCACCGATGCAGCCACCTTGGTCCATCTTCATGTGCAAGGGATTCTGGCTGCACGACTCGCCGGCCACACAGACCAAGCGAAGACCTGGGTCGACGCAGCACTGCGCATTGCTGCTGCACACGATGCTCGGTCACAAGTTTTGGCTCGCGCGATGCGCGTGTTCGTCGCGGCTGACTCCATGCCTAAGGAGAGCTTGCGTGCCGAGGCGGAGGCTATCCAAACGCTGTTGAAAGAGGTGTTCGATGAGCCGGCTCGCAGATTTGGTCAGTTCGCCACCTTGTTTGCATTGATTGTTGGCGGGGATTTGGCAGCGGCTCGTGCGTGGCTGGATGCGCGAGCCCAAGTGTGTGAAGCCGTGATTGAGTATCTCGACGCAAATGGTGCTGCGGCAACCTCCGTTCTAGAACTTCTGCAACCGTTGACGTTGGCGGCGAATTCATCCATCCCGCTAGCGTCGATGTGGTGGGAGATTGCGGAACTTCGTCACTCGCTCGGACAAGAGCAGAAAGCCTGGGAGTCGGCTCGCCGGGCCATTGATGCCAGCACAGTTCGCCCACCTGATGGACACAGCAGTTTCGCTCCTGGGGTGCTCTCATGGGAGTTGACTGTTTGAACGAGAACCCAACGCAAGACATCACTGCTCCACACATCGGCACTCGACTACAACGGGCTCGCCGCGAGCGGGGCATGCGGCTCATTGATGTGGCGCGTGGTGTTGTGTCCGTTGGCTACCTTTCGATGATTGAACAGGGTCAAAGGCGGCCGAGCCCGGAAGTCGTTCGGGCCTTAGCCAAGCGACTCGATGTCGACATCGCGGTTCTTGAAGCCGGGTCTTTCTCCAGCCCAAAGCTGCATGATTTGGTGCAGTGGCAAGATGCGTGTTGGACTTTCGTCGTCGGTGATTTCGATGCAGCCGCTCAACAATTTGCAGACATCATTGAACGTCAATCGACAATGGTTCCTGCAGCAACACGTTGGCTTGCACGGACGCTCTTCTCACTGGAGCGAACAGAGGAAGCGCTACGACTTCTGCGCCGACCCGTGGCATCGCTGCGTGAACCCCACGATAGGTGGACTGCTGTCTACATTGATTTGCTCTCTGGAATGTGTCTGTTGCGCATGGGCGATCTTGAAGCCGCGGAAGTGCTCCTCCAGAGTGCAGCCACAGTCGGTGGTGCTGAGCTGACTGGAACTAGCATGCATTTGACGGCACTCGCTTATCTTGGTCGCTGCCGCGTGCGGCGTGGATTCATGCAAGGTGCGCTGGCGGCATTCAAGGAATGCAGCGAGCAACTCGACCTGCTAGTTCCCGGGGGGAACTTGGTTGCACTTGCCCGGGGATGTCGTGAGACGGCCGTGAATGCACGAGACAACAATGACTTGGTGTCAGCTGTTCGCTGGAATGAGCGTGCGAATATCTTGATGAATGTATGTCATGCGGCTGAACACGGGTCGGCTCTCGCTCTCGAAATCTCTGCTTTTCATCTGCGATTGGAAACGCCAGACGCCTTGGACACAGCATCGGTGTTCCCGAAACGCATTCTGATGTGCATGACATCAGCCGCGCATGCTGAATCGCGCAGCCGCTCGCAATTTCTGCTCGCTGAGATTGCACTACGCCAGAAGGACGGGGTCACTGCGAAAGAAAGAGTGCAGGCCGGAATGCACGAAGACCCTAACTTTGACGCGCCTTGGGCGGCGGCACTACGAGCGCAAGCTGAGCATTTGTTGGGGAACCTAGATGAGGCACGTTCATTCGCAGATGAAGCCTGTGCACTAATCAGAACCACTGCCGGGCGCCTGCGCCGTTCAGATTCCTTGGTTGAGCCGTGGGAGTGCCTTGCTGATCTCTATCAGCGATTGAATGAATCGGAGAAGGCCTGGGAGTGCATGCGTGAAGCGGCGGTCGGAGCAGGTATTCCGAAATCTCTGGTTGTCTTAACCGCTGCGCGCTGAGGGTGCAGAAACCTCGCCCGTTGACTGTTGTCGAATGCGCATAAATCGGCGCGCCAAAATCACCATCGGTAACGCCAGCAACAGCGCCGTCGCGGCAGTGCGGGGAACGTCAGGTGATGAGGATCGGGATTTGGCCGTTCGGGCAATTGCTTGGTCGGGCTGTGTTGGGGGTGGAGTTGGTGTGGGCGTAGCCAGCACATCGCGCAACGGTGGCAACGTCGCGATAGTTCCAAGTGCTGCGCCTTGTGAAAAGCCCCAATTCAGTAGTCCTTGAGCAAGTTTGCGTGTTGAGCCTGTGAATCCCAACATCACCACCAGCAACGTGCGGTCTTTCTTTCGTTGCGCCACCCAATACGTGCGCAATGCGGCACGGGTGTAGCCGGTCTTCCCACCAAGAGTTCCCACAATCCCATGTTTGATGAAGGGGTTCTCGTTCTGAAGTTGGTAGGTCTTTCGTGGTTTGCCAGCTTTGGGCATGCGCCCAGGAAACTGAACGGTCTTCGTTTGTGCGAGCCTTCGAAATGTTGGATTACTCACCGCTGCTCGCGCGATGATGGCCATGTCAGCGGCAGTTGTGTGTTGACCCTCGATGGGCAAACCATTGGGATTGAGCGCAACTGTGTTCTTTGCACCTAGGCGAAGGGCGGTTTGGTTCATGAGGGCAAGCGCTTTACGGCCATCTTGGTGATACACATGAGTCAAGGCAGTTGCTGCGTCATTGCCGCTGGGCAGCAACATCCCCAAGAAGAGCTGTTCAACGGTGTAGGTGCCTCCGACCACTAGGCCAGCACCGCTGCCTTCAATGCCCACATCGTTTGCCCGGGCTGTGTAGACCTGCGCGAGGTCTAACCGCGGGAGCAGGGTGACAGCGGTCAAGGTCTTCAGTGTCGATGCTGGTAGTTGTGGCGTGCGTGCTCGGAATGCGGCTAGAACTGCACCACTGTCACCGTCAACCAGAATCCATGCACGAGCCCTAATCGCTGGCGGCGTTTTGGCTCGGGCTTGGGCCGTCAGCGGTCGCCACTTCACACCATCACCGATGAGTGGGTCAGGGGCGGCGGTGGCGGCGGTTGCGCCGGTTCCCAGCAGCGTGCCTAGGGCAAGCATCACCAGCGTCTGGCGCCGCCAACGAGACATGCGGGGGAGCGTAACCACCGGCGCCCACCCGGGCACTACCGTGAGCCGTATGGCGCTCAGTGAGTCGGGGATTCCCTGGCACGACGTCTACCAAGCAGCTGATCTTGGTGGCTGGGATGCTCGAGCAGCACTTGGTGAACCCGGGCAATTTCCCTTCACTCGCGGCGTGTACCCATCTATGTACACCGGTCAGATGTGGACGATGCGGCAATACGCTGGGTTTGGCAGCGCTCGCGAATCGAACCAGCGCTACCACGAACTCATCGCCGCCGGCACAACCGGTTTGTCTGTCGCATTCGACCTCCCAACGCAAATGGGATTGGACTCTGACCACACGCTTGCAGCCGGTGAAGTTGGGAAAGTCGGTGTGGCCATTGACTCGCTCGCAGACATGCGAACACTCTTCGATGGCATTGATTTGGCGGAAGTGTCAACCTCCATGACCATCAATGCACCGGCAGCAACTCTGTTGTTGATGTATCAGTTGGTTGCACAGGAACGCGGAGTCTCGGGAGCAGCGTTAACGGGCACCATCCAAAACGATGTGCTCAAGGAATACATCGCTCGCGGTACTTATATTTTTCCGCCAACTGCAAGCCTGCGCTTGACCACCGACATCTTTCAATACTGCGCAAAAGAACTACCGAGATGGAACACCATTTCAATTTCTGGCTATCACATGGCCGAAGCCGGTGCCACGCCTGTTCAGGAAGTTGCTTTCACACTCGCCAACGCCGTTGAGTATGTGCGAGCGGCAATGTCGGCAGGTCTCCACGTGGATGATTTCGCGCCGCGGCTCGCATTTTTCTTTGTTTCGCGCACAACAGTGCTTGAAGAAGTTGCCAAGTTTCGGGCTGCTCGCCGCATGTGGGCGCACATCATGCGCGATGAATTCGGTGCCAAGAACCCCAAATCACTGCAACTTCGCTTCCACACCCAAACCGCTGGTGTGCAGCTCACAGCGCAACAACCTGAAGTGAACTTGGTGCGCGTGGCGCTGCAGGCGTTGGCGGCAGTGCTAGGTGGCACGCAATCTCTGCACACGAATTCTTTTGATGAAGCGATTGCGCTACCGAGTCAGAAAGCCGCGCGATTGGCGTTGCGCACCCAGCAGGTCTTGGCATACGAAAGCGATATTGCTCGCACGGTTGATGCCCTTGCTGGCTCCTACGCTGTTGAATCAATGACTGATGCCATTGAGCAGCAGGCGCGCGAGCTCATGGGTCGCGTTGAGGCCATGGGCGGTGCAGTTGCGGCAATCAATGAGGGATTCCAGAAGTCTCAAATTGAGCAATCCGCCTTTGAAGTTAGCCAGCAAATTGACAGCGGTGAACGCACGGTGGTGGGTGTGAATGCCTTCACAGTGGATGGTGAGGAGCCGTATGAACCGCTGCGCGTTGATCCGCAGATTGAAGTAGAGCAGTGTGAAGCCCTTGGGCGATTGCGTGCCAATCGCGATGCTGCGGCCGTCACCCAAGCCCTGGATGGACTGCGTCGAGCCGCTGCGGGCTCTGGTTCTGAGAACAATTGCCTACCGCACATCAAACAAGCCCTTGCTGTCGATGCAACTGGTGGCGAAGTTGCAGATGCACTCCGGGATGTGTGGGGGACTTATCAACCAGGTCGCGCCCTGTGACCCTCGATGTGCCTCTGGCGCCCACAGAGAGTTTCACCGGCTTACCGCTGGTCAACCTGCATGATCACCTTGATGGCGGTCTGCGCCCGCAAACGCTGATTGAACTAGCGCGCGAATCTGGCTACACCGCTTTGCCAACACATGACCCGGATGCATTAGCGGCATGGTTCGTGGCTGCGGCTGACTCCGGTTCTCTGGAAGATTTTCTGCAAACATTCGCCCACACAGTTGCAGTGCTGCAAACCCCGGATGCGTTGACGCGGGTCGCCGCCGAAGCAGTCGTTGATTTGGCGCGTGATGGTGTGGCGTGGGCGGAAATTCGAATGGCGCCGGAATTGTGCGAGAACCCAAAGTTAGACATGGACACTGCATTGACAGCCATGCTTGCAGGGCTTCGCACAGGAGAGCAGATGGCGCGTGCTGACGGCTTCAACATCGAATCCGGACTCATCGTGTGTGCCATGCGACAAACGGAACGGGCAAACGATGTTGCGGACCTCGTGCGTCGGCATGCTGACCACGGCGTTGTCGGCTTTGACATTGCTGGCCCGGAGGCTGGCTGGCCACCTTTGCGCCTTGCAGATGCATTTGCCGCGGTCAAAGACGCCGGAGTTCACATCACAGTGCATGCCGGTGAAGCCGACGGTGTTGACAGTATTCGACAGGCTTTAGCAGTTGGTGCACAGCGCCTTGGCCATGGAGTTCGCATCGTTGAAGACATCACTATGAGTGCAGACGGCAAGGCATCTCTTGGTCGCGTTGCCAGCGAAGTGCTCGAGCGCCGAATCGCTCTAGAGATGTGTCCAACATCCAATGTGCAGACAGGTGCTGTCGGTTCCTTGGCGACGCATCCACTTGGAATTCTGAACGACCTCGGGTTCGCGGTCACTGTGAATCCGGATAACCGACTGATGTGTGGAGTAGCCGTTGCACATGAATTGCACCTTGCTGAGAATCTGTGCCATGCGAGAGACCGAACCGATGCTAGGCACGTGAGTGCGCCTGGTGCTGCCGCGCATTGCGTAGTGCATTGGACTCGCAATGCAATTGAAGCGGCCTTTGCCCCTGAATCAGTCAAACAACATTTGAACGGGCTCGTGACGGCTTATGAAGGCGGGTGCTGACATGCCACACCGGATGCACATCTTTGATTCCCACGCAGCAGATGTGGTCCTCGGTTACGTTCGCGAGCGCCTGGAAATGCCTGAAGCGCCGTTGGACTTCCCGGGTGCAGATGCTGAACTGAGAACTGCCCTAACAGGGCTCATCAATGATGAGGGCACGAACGTTGATGAAGTCTTGCGCCGCTACGACGAAGTGCTATCGCGTGCCGTGATTTCAGCGGATTCACCTAGGTATCTGGCATTCATCCCCGCGGCACCAAGCAAAGCGGCATTGCTATTCGACACTGTCGTGTCATGTGCATCGCTGCAAGGGATTTCCTGGCTTGAAGCCGCTGGGGCAATTGCGGCTGAAAACCAAGTCCTTCGCTGGTTGGCGGATCTCGCAGGAATGCCCACCGGTGCTGGGGGAGTGTTTGTGCAAGGTGGTTCGGCAGGCAATCTCTCCGCACTCGCAGTTGCTCGCGATGAGGGACGCCGGCGGCTAGGCAATTCCACTGCCCGTGTGCGAATCGCAGTGAGTGGCCAAACCCATTCTTCGGTGCACAATGCTTTGCACTTACTCGACGTCGAACCGTTTGAAGTCCCAGCCGTCAATCACCGCCTCACAGGCGATGCTCTCGCGCGTGCCTTGGAGCAGGATGCCCATCCAGAAACCGTCATAGCAGTGGCCGCCACTGCCGGCACCACAAATGCTGGAATCATTGACGACCTTGCGGGGTTATCGAAGTTGTGTCGCGAGCGAGGCATGTGGCTACATGTTGATGGTGCTTATGGCGGTGCTGGCTTGCTCGTTGAGTCCGAACGTGCTCGCTATGAAGGCATTGAGCAGGCGGATTCATTCATAGTTGACCCACACAAGTGGCTGTTTGCACCATTTGATTCTTGCGCGCTCATTTATCGCGACCCAGCCACCGCACGCCGCGTCCATTCCCAAGATGCTTCGTACCTTGATGTCATTCACATTGAAGATGAATGGAATCCAAGTGATTACGCCCATCACCTCACTCGACGTGCGCGTGGTCTTCCTTTGTGGTTTTCATTGTGTGTTAACGGTGTCAATGCCTATCGCGCTGCCGTCACGGCAGGAGTTGACATGGCGAACCGGGCTGCGGCGGAAATTGCAGCCACATCGCATATGGAATTGGTCCGCGAACCAAGTTTGTCAATTGTGTTGTGGCGCCGCAAAGGCTGGACTCTCGCGGACTACCAAGATTTGCAGGACCGCCTTCTGAAGTCACAGACCGCATTCGTCACCCCAACAAGTTGGCAAGGCGAAGCGGTCGGGCGGTTTGCCTTCATTCACCCAAACACGACAATCGAAATGGTTCGGGAAGTGATTGACGCATGTCGTTGACCGAAGTTGCTTTGCCCGGTGTTGGCGTGGTGAGCATCACTGAAGTGTCAGAAAAGGTCGAAATCCCGGACACAGGTTCGATCTGGGATGACTGGGGGGAGTACGACCCTGCTGCTAAAGACATGCAATTGCGTCGGTGGGTTGTGCAGGTGCGTGATGCTGCAGGGGAAACACATCTTGTCGGCGATCTCAGTGCGCACTCAGTTTGGTACGGCCCGTCACCAGGCTCGCGTTGCATGAACATCGGCATCGCGTTGTCAGCCTCATGGCGAGGCAAGGGGATAGGCGCAGTGGCCCAACGGTTGCTAGCAGAAACGCTTCATGCGGATGGCATCGTTCGCGTCGAAGCATCGACAGATGTCGACAACATCGCTGAACAGCGGGCGCTGGCCAAAGCTGGTTTCGTGCTGGAAGGGGTTATCCGCGGTGCGCAGGTGCGCGCCGATGGGCGCCACGACATTCAAGGGTGGTCACACTTACCAGGTGACTGACCTCACTACCTTTCAGCAGCGCTGATGATGGTGGTGCACGCCTTGGCCACACTTTCGGCTTGCGCCGCGGTGGCAACTTCGACGTAGCACTTAATCTTTGGCTCGGTGCCACTTGGGCGAATGATTATCCGAATTCCACCAGCTAGCCAAATTCGTAAGCCATCAGTTGGCGGCAATTCATTACTCGGTTTTTCTAGATCATCAATACTTTCAACTACTCGGCCCGCAATCATTTGGGGAGGGTTTGCCCGCAGCCCACTCATCAATTTAGTTACATCGCTCAGTTGATTTACTCGGATCGAAATTTGTTCAGTTCCATGGAACCCGTGGCGAGCCCAAACTTCATTTAGTAAATCAAGAATTGTTTTACCTTGACTCTTTAAATCAACGGCAATCTGAGCCAACAATAGTGCGGCCGATAAGCCATCTTTATCATTGACAG
>RGCY01000120.1 GCA_009918865.1 Actinomycetota bacterium | reverse complement strand
CCGCGTACCGGCAGGCAATCTGATCGGCGCCGAGAACATGGGCTTCGCCTGCATCATGGGCAACTTCCAAAGCGAGCGGCTAGCCCTGGCATTAATGGCCAACATGACGGCGCAGATGGCGCTGGAGGAAAGCCTCGAATGGGCCGCGCAACGCGAAGCCTTTGGTAAACCCATCGCTGGCTTCCAGTCCATCGCTTTCATGATTGCTGATATGGATGCGCGCGCTGAAACAGCTCGTGCAATGTGGCGCCATGCCGCAGCCTTGATGAACGCAGGATTGCCGTTTAAGAAAGAAGCAGCCATTGCAAAGTTGGTGGCCGGAGATGCGGCGATGCAAAACGCTCGCGCTGCCACACAGATTCACGGTGGGTATGGGTTCATGAATGAATTCCCAGTCGCACGGCACTACCGCGATAGCAAGATTCTCGAAGTCGGGGAAGGCACCAGTGAGGTGCAACGCATGGTTATTGCTCGCGAACTCGGCCTACCCTCATGAGCACGGTTTCTTACTCCCGAAGCGGACATGTCGGCTGGGCAGTTATCAATCGTGCTGAAGCGCGTAATGCACTCAATGCGGATGTGCGAGCAGGTCTGCGCTCGGCTTTCCGCGATTTCTCAGCAGATGCTGATGCGCGAGTTTTGGTGCTGGCAAGTGAAGGTTCCGTGTTCTGCGCCGGCGGCGACTTGGCTGAGATGGCACAACTCGGCACCACGATGATTCCGCGCGACTTCGTGCCGGCTGTGCGAGACATCCCGGACTGCAACAAACCGGTGATCGCGGCAGTTCAAGGTGCTGCACTTGGTGGTGGATTTTGGTTGGCGCAGGAATGCGACTTCGTAATTGCCGCAGATGACGCGCGTTTTGCCATTAGCGAAGCAAAGTGGGGTCGTGGCGCACCATGGGCTGCGCCATTGCTGCCACTACTCGGGCCGCGTGCGGCGCTGGAGTTGATGGCAACTGCCGAGCCAATTGATGCCTTTCGCGCATATGAACTAGGTCTAGCCAACCATGTGGTGCCTTCGCATGAGTTACGAGCGCGTGCCACAGAACTCGCTGAGCACATCTCAACCATGGCACCGCTATCCGTGGCAGCGGCTGTGCAGATGACGCGTCGCTACCGCATGCAAACAGCAGGGGAATTGGCTGAAAGCGCATGGGATATCTGGCGCCCGGTGTATGAAAGTCAAGACGCTCAAGAAGGTCCGCGCGCTTTTGCAGAGAAGCGTCCACCTCAATGGCAAGGTAGGTAGTGATGGAGGCACTGAGCAAGGTTGTTCGCAACGCAACCGATGCCGTTGCGGACATTCATGATGGTGCCGCAATCGCTGTTGGCGGTTTCGGACTATCTGGTATCCCCACGGTATTGATTCAGGAAGTTCTCACGCGCGATGTTGGTGGATTCACAGTGGTGTCAAACAACTGTGGCCTTGATGATGCCGGAGTTGGCTTGTGGTTGGCCGCGGGAAAAATCACGAAGATGATTTCCTCTTACGTTGGAGAAAACGACACTTTCGAAAGACAGTACCTTTCTGGTGATTTGCATGTTGAACTCACACCGCAAGGCACGCTCGCTGAGAAGCTGCGTGCAGGTGGTTCCGGGATTCCGGCGTTTTTCACACCTGCAGGAGTTGGCACATTGGTGGCCGAAGGAGGTCTGCCTTGGCGTTACGCACCCGATGGTTCGGTGCTCGAAGCATCGCCAGCGAAGGAAATCCGCCACTTCGATGGTAAAGATTACGTGCTTGAGGAAAGCATCGTGACGGATTTTTCGCTGATTCGAGCGCGCACCGCGGATTCACTTGGTAACTGCGTTTTTCATGCAGCAGCGCGCAATTTCAATGTGCCAGCAGGCATGGCCGGCAAGGTCACGATTGTCGAAGCCGAAGAAGTTGTGCCGGCCGGATCAATCGATCCCGATGCCATTCACCTCCCGGGCATTTTCGTTTCACGTGTTCTCGCCTTGACTCCTGAGCAAGCCAGTGACAAGCGGATTGAACGGCTCACCGTGCGCCAACGTGAGGTGAACTGACATGGCACTGACGCGCGAAGAGATGGCAGCACGCGCTGCACTTGAGTTGCGCCATGGTGAGTATGTGAACCTTGGTATTGGTTTACCAACTCTGGTGCCGAACTATGTGCCGGCAGATGTGAGCGTGATTTTGCAGTCCGAGAACGGCATTCTCGGTGTTGGTCCGTATCCCTTTGAAGGTGAAGAAGATCCAGACCTTGTTAACGCTGGCAAGGAAACAGTCACGGTGCTTCCTGGTGCCTCGTTCTTCGATTCGTCACTGAGTTTCGGCATGATTCGAGGCGGCAAAGTTGGCACCGCAATTCTTGGTGCCATGCAAGTGTCGGTCGCGGGTGACCTTGCCAACTGGATGATTCCCGGAAAGATGGTCAAAGGCATGGGCGGCGCCATGGACCTCGTGCATGGTGCAGCACGTGTTGTTGTGCTGATGGAACATGTTGCTCGCGATGGCAGCGCAAAGCTGGTCAGTGAATGCACCTTGCCGCTGACGGGCCGTGGAGTTGTGAATCGCGTCATCACTGACCTCGCAGTTATCGACATCACTGGCCAAGGCTTTGTGTTGCGTGAATGTGCACCGGGTGTGTCAGTGGATGACGTCAAGGCCGCCACAGGAGCGCCGTTGACGGTCGGCATCATCTGACCTGAAGGTTCGGTGCACAGAGATTCGCGCATCGGCTTGGATGTGTCGTTCTCAGGTTTCACTAGTGAAATCTCCATGGTTGCTGTGCACGCTGTGGCGGTGGGTGTTGAATAGGGCACATGGCTGAGAAGAAGGACGGCGACGCCGTCGACCCCAAGGCAGCATTTAAGGCAGCACTTGAGCGCAAGAACTCCCAAGCCAAGGCAGGTCCGGGAGCGGGTGCGAATGGCCCTGCCAAGGGTGGTTCTGGCTCAACGAAAGCCGCAGGAGGTCGCCGCTCATTCCAACGCAAGAGCGGCTCCGCATGAGTGTGCGCGTGCTCGAGCAGCAGCCACTGGCATTGGGCACGCACTTCACTGCTGAGGTTGACGGGCGGCGCGTGGAGATTTGGGAGCCCACAGACTCACATGTTGGTCCGCGACCACTGTTGCTTGCCCACGACGGGCAGAACCTTTTTCTTCCCGGTCGTTCCTTTGGCGGCGTGCCATGGGGTTTGAGCGATGCAATTTCTTCGCTACCCACGAAGGCAGTGCAACCGTTCGTCGTCGCTCCGTGGAACCGCGCAGACATTGGTCGAGCCGCGGACTATGCACCACAACGCGTCTTGCAGTCACTTCCTGATGTTGAACGTGGTTTCACCGAGTACTTCAACTGGACCGAACATGTGGCCGCTGGCAACCCAATCCAGTGGTTCGGAGATTCATACGCACAATGGTGTGCTTCGCAATTGCTGCCGGCAGTGCAAAGTCAATTTGGATGGCAGGTGAATTCAGAAGCGATTGCCGTCATGGGTTCGAGCATGGGTGGTCTGGCATCTGCGTATGCGTTGGCACTAAGACCAGATGTGTATTCAGCGGCCCTATGTCTTTCCACGCATTGGCTACCCGGTGGACATGCACTCGCTCAAGAATTGACGGGGATGTTGCCGCCATCGGATTCCGGAGCGCGCATCTGGTTCGACCACGGAACTTTGAATCTCGATTCAACGTATGGTCCGTTTCAACTCACGGCAGATGCAGTGATGCGCGAGCGTGGGTACCGCGAACCAGACCAATGGCGCACCAAGGTTTACGCCGATGCAGATCACAATGAAACATCCTGGTCGGTTCGGCTTCCTGAAATCTTGCGTTGGTGGTTGCTGAATGAGCATGAGCAATGAGTGCCATCGGAGCACATGAATCCGCATGGAGTTCTTCCATGCACATTGCGCTGCAGCATGCACGCGATGCTGCACAGCGCGGTGAAGTTCCCGTCGGTGCGGTTGTGGTGGACCCTGTTGGCAACATCGTTGGAGCTGGTGCGAACACTCGGGAATCTGATGGCGACCCGTTAGCGCATGCGGAAGTAGTTGCTTTGCGAGCAGCCGCGGCAGCACTTGGAACTTGGCGGCTCGATGACTGCACGTTGGTGGTGACCCTTGAACCCTGCACCATGTGCGCTGGTGCGGTTGTGCAATCGCGTGTGTGCAGATTGGTTTTCGGTGCCCACGATGAGAAAGCT
>RGCY01000119.1 GCA_009918865.1 Actinomycetota bacterium | reverse complement strand
CAACGACAGCAACCACACCGCGCGAATATTTGGTGGCATCGACAGGTAACGCACTGCCAACCCAGCGGTCAGTCATTGTCTTTACCTTCTTGCGTGGACATTGCAACAACAGTGGCCATCGCGAATCCACCATCGTGACTCATGGACACACGCCACTGATTCAGACCCAATGCTGCGGCCGCTTTGGCGACCGACCCACTGAAGTGCAAAGTGGGTGCGCCATTGGATTCGCAGAGAACTTCACACTCGTGCCACGACAACCCAGCAGGTGCACCAAGTGCTTTGGCAACCGCTTCCTTCGCAGCAAACCGGGCGGCAAGCCGGTGTGTTGCTGGTGGTGCGCCGAGTGTGGCCAACTCGTCCGCTGTAAAGAGTCGCTGCAACATCCCTGGTGTGCGCGCAAGCGATTCTTCAAATCGCGCGATGGACACTAGATCAGTGCCAAGGTGCAGGTTCATCGCACCGATGTCACTCGACGGTGACGGACTTTGCCAAGTTGCGAGGCATGTCAACATCGTGCCCCTTTGCCGTTGCCATCTCACAGGCGAGAATCTGCAAGGGAACTGTGGCAAGCAATGGTTGCAGCAACGTTGGTGCTTCAGGAATACGAATCAGAACGTCGGCATAGGCTGAGACCGCTTCATCGCCTTCTTCGGCAATCACAATGGTCTTGGCGCCACGAGCGCGCACTTCCTGAATGTTGCTCACAATTTTCTCGTGCAATACATCTCGGCCAGTCTTGGGTGGCACAACCACCACAACCGGCATTCCTTCTTCAATCAAGGCAATCGGGCCGTGCTTGAGTTCGCCCGCTGCAAACCCCTCAGCGTGCATGTAGGCAAGTTCCTTGAGTTTCAATGCACCTTCCAGGGCCACGGGGTAACCAACGTGACGCCCGAGGAACAGCACTGAGGTGGCGTTGGATAAATCGCGTGCGACCTGGCGAACATGCTCAGTGGTGTCGAGTACGAGGTCGATTCGACGTGGCATGTCATCAAGTTGCGTGAGCACTGCGTTGATTTCATCCGCGAACTTGGTTTTGTGAATTTGTGCAAGGTAAAGCCCGACGAGGTACGCCGCGACAACCTGAGTGAGGAATGCTTTCGTGGAAGCAACTGCGATTTCCGGACCGGCGTTGGTGTAGAGCACACCATCTGATTCGCGCGGAATGGTTGCACCGCGAGTGTTGCAAATTGCCAGCACTTTCGCGCCCTGCTCCTTGGCGTGGCGTAGCGCCATGATGGTGTCCATCGTTTCGCCAGACTGCGAGATTGCAATAACGAGAGACTTTGAGTTCACGATTGGGTCGCGGTAACGGAACTCACTGGCCAACTCAACTTCACACGGGATGCGAGTCCAGTGTTCGATGGCGTATTTAGCAATCATGCCGGCGTGATAAGCAGTGCCACACGCCACAATGACAACCTTGGCAACATCACGGAATTGCTCTTCCGGGATGCGGATTTCGTCCAGAGTCAATGCGCCACTGCTCATGCGGCCAAGCAATGTGTCCGCAACTGCCTTGGGTTGCTCGGCAATTTCCTTGAGCATGAACAGGTCATAGCCCCCACGCTCTGCAGCCGCCGCATCCCAGGTGACTTCGAATTCTGTGACATCTGCAGTGGCACCATCAAAATCAGTGACCGTCACGCCATCGCGCGTGATGCGCACAACTTGGTCTTGACCGAGTTCAATGGCGTGCCGAGTGTGCTCGATGAATGCAGAAACATCAGATGCCAAGAAGTTTTCACCCACACCTCGCCCGACCACCAGCGGCGAGTTGCGTCGAGCAGCCACCACCACATCAGGTTGGTCGGCGACGATGGCAACGAGTGTGAATGCGCCACTGAGGCGGCGACACACCCTGCGCATTGCCTCCATCAAATCGCCATCCACTGTTGGCAAAACAATCTGCAATAGGTGCGCAACGACTTCGGTGTCAGTCTCAGAGCGAAGCTCAATTCCAAGCGCGGTGAGTTCAGCGCGGATTTCAGCGAAATTCTCAATGATGCCGTTGTGAATCACTGCAACACTGCCGTCGCTGCTCACGTGTGGGTGGGCGTTGGTGTCCGTGGGGCCACCATGGGTTGCCCAGCGTGTGTGACCAATGCCAATGCCGGTGTCCGCCAACGGGTCAGCAGCAATCATTTCTTGCAAGTTGACTAACTTGCCGGCCTTCTTGCGAGTGCTCAGCCCGTCTGCGGTTACCACCGCGACACCAGCGGAGTCGTAACCGCGGTACTCCAGCCGTTTCAAACCAGCAACAACCACGTCCACAGCCGACTTTGGCCCCACATAGCCAACGATTCCGCACATGTGCTTCAGCCTAGCCGTCGAATGACATCGCAGAGGGTGTCTGCGACAGCTTCAGCCTGCTCCAGACTCGGCGCTTCCACCATGACGCGCACCACTGGTTCAGTTCCAGACGGGCGCAGGAGAACTCTGCCCGTGTCACCGAGCAGCTCCTGTGCGGCGAGCACCGCAGCCGCCACCTCAGGAGAGTTGGCAACAACTGCTTTGTCGATGCCTTTAACGTTCACGAGAACCTGCGGCAACTTCTGAACAATCGCAGCGAGATCTGCCAACGACATGCCACTTCGGGTGATTTCTGCAAGCAGGTGCAGTGCCGTGAGAATGCCATCTCCAGTGGTGGCATGTTCAGCCAAGATCACGTGACCACTTTGTTCACCGCCAAGTGTGTAGCCCTTGGCACGCATCTCTTCAAGCACGTAGCGATCGCCGACTGCAGTGGAAATAACCGAAATGTTGGCATCACGCATGGCCAAGTTGAAACCAAGGTTTGCCATCACGGTTGAGACAACCGTGTCGTTGCGAAGGATTCCACGTTCGCGCATGCTCAACGCCAAGATGGCAAGGATGTGGTCACCATCCACCACATCACCGTCAGCATCGACGGCAAGGCAGCGGTCTGCGTCTCCGTCATGTGCGATGCCAGCATCTGCGCCTACTTCGCGCACGGCACGCACGAGATCACCGATGTGTGTGGACCCACAGTCGGCGTTGATGTTCAGACCATCTGGAGTTGCGTGAATGGTGATGAGTTCAGCACCAGCGCGTCGATAAGCATCTGCGGCGACCGATGAGGCCGCGCCGTTTGCGCAGTCGACAACAACTTTCAAGCCTTCAAGTGGCCGTGCATCGGGTCCGCCGAGAGTAGAGAGCAAGTGCTCCACATATTCACCACCGCCAATGTGATGGTCGCTGACTCGACCCACACCTGAGCCAGTTGGGCGCGGTAGTTCACTGGCTAAGCGCGCTTCGATTGCATCTTCGACCGTGTCATCAAGTTTGTGGCCCCCAGCGGCGAAAATTTTGATGCCGTTATCCGGCATCGGGTTGTGGCTTGCGCTGAGCATGATTCCAAAGTCCGCACCAAGCCGGTCAGTGAGAAATGCAACTGCGGGGGTTGGTAGCACGCCAACTCGAATTGCATCGGCGCCCACTGCGGTGAGACCTGCCACCACAGCGTTTTCCAGCATTTCACCTGAGGCACGTGGATCACGGCCCACGACAACTTTTGCGCGAGTGGACGACCCACCGAGCACCGCCGCGGCAGCGCTGGCGAGATTCAACGCAAGTTCGGGAGTTAGATCAACGTTTGCGAGTCCACGGACACCATCGGTGCCAAACAGCCGAGCCATGAAGGTCGTCCCTCAGCGCGCGGCTACATCAACGCTTGCTGTATTGCGGAGCCTTACGGGCCTTCTTCAGACCGTACTTGCGACGCTCCTTGGCGCGTGGGTCGCGAGTCAGGAAACCAGCCTTCTTCAGTGGGCTGCGGTAGACCTCAACATCAACTTCATTCAAAGCGCGCGCGATGCCCAAACGCAATGCGCCAGCCTGACCACTGATACCACCACCAGCGATGCGCGCGATGACATCGAAACGGCCTTCAAGGTCAAGTGTCTTGAATGGCTCGTTCACGATTTGCTGGTGCACCTTGTTCGGGAAGTAGTCTCCAAGTTCGCGACCGTTCACTGTCCAGCGACCCGTGCCAGGAACGATGCGCACACGCGCAACTGCTTCCTTGCGGCGGCCAACAGCGCCTGCCTTGGCGACGTTGCCGCCGCGGCCGTTGCCAGACTTCGCCGCCGGAGTCTCCGATGTGTAACTGCTCGGAATGGCTTCGTCGGCAGTGTCAATATCAGTGGTGGTGTCGCTCA
>RGCY01000118.1 GCA_009918865.1 Actinomycetota bacterium | reverse complement strand
AGCACACATGTGCTTGCGCCAACAGTTGTGAAGGAAGCACAAAGCCGAGGTGTGACAATTCCAGCAGCCACGGAAATCGCAGAAGTGCAGGGCAAAGGAATTGAAGGACTCGTTAATGGCGCGCATGTGAAAGTAGGCGCCTTTGATTGGGTTGTGCCTGCTGGTCGCGATGGAGATGTCAGCGAATGGCGCACCACCGCACATGCACAGTCCGCTTCGCTGGTCACAATTAGTAAGGACGATGAACCACTTGGCGCAATCCTTCTCAAGGATCCCCTGCGGCGCAGTTTGCATGAAACTTTGCAACGGCTGCGGGCCTCAGGATTGACGCGCATGGTGCTCATCACTGGTGACCACCCAGCGGCAGCCCATCATGTGGCGCGCATCGCTGGCGTTGATGATGTGCGTTGCGAAGTGACACCTGCGGAGAAACTCACCATCGTGCGCGAAGAACGAAATTTCGGCCCCACGGTGATGGTCGGGGATGGAATCAATGACGCACCGGCCTTAGCCGGTGCTGATGTGGGTGTAGCCCTGGCTGCCCGTGGGGCATCAGCAGCGTCGCAGGCTGCAGATGTGGTGTTGGTACACGACCGCATGGATGCACTTGCTGATGCCATCGACACGGCACACAGCAGTCTGCGGATTGCTCGCCAAAGTGTGGTGATTGGGATGGGCTTATCGGCTGCCGCGATGCTGGTGGCCACCGCTGGCGGCTTGACTCCACCGGCAGGCGCCGTGCTTCAGGAAGGCATCGACTTGATCGCGCTGCTCTGGGCCCTGCGCGCGGCTGACCGGCACCCGGTCACACTCCCCCAAACCGCCACCGGAGCTGTCGACACCGAGTGACACTGGGGATATGAGTCACGACCGAGTGAATGAAATCCTGAGTTGGTATGACCACGAGAACCGAGGCGTACGCAGCAATCTTGCGCGAATGTTCATGCATGGTCGGCTTGCTGGGACCGGCAAACTTGTCATCCTGCCGGTGGATCAGGGTTTTGAGCACGGTCCGACCCGTTCCTTCTCGGTGCAGCCATCTGGCTTTGACCCTCGCTACCACGCTCGCTTGGCAATTGCGGCAGGTTGCTCTGCTTACGCCGCACCTCCTGGGGCACTTGCCGATGCTGGTCTTGACCTCACCGCAGGGTTACCGCTGATTTTGAAAGTGAACTCATCAGATGGCCTCTACCAGGACGCAGACCCACAACCAGCCGTCACCGCAAGTGTGGATGATGCTTTGCGACTTGGCTGCTGCGCGGTGGGGTTCACCATCTACCCCGGTTCAGCAGCACGCATCACCATGTTTGAGCAGTTGCGTTCACTTGCCGCAGATGCGCGCGCCGCAGGGCTCGGCGTGGTGGTGTGGGCATATCCGCGAGGTTCAGGTCTAAGTGAAGCCGGACAAACTGCGGTGGATGTCGTCGCGTATTCAGCACACATTGCCGCACAACTTGGTGCACATATCATCAAAGTCAAACCACCGACATCTCATGTTGAGTTTGACTCCAACCGCACTTCGCTGAGCAAGGCCGGGGTTGACATCAGTTCGCTAGCGGCACGAGTGTCGCACGTTGTACGTTCAGCATTTGATGGTCGCAGAGTTGTCATTTTCTCTGGCGGACCAGCGAAGGAACGCGAAGATGTACTTGAAGAGAATCGGCAAACGGCTGCAGGTGGTGGATTCGGAGCCATCGTCGGGCGGAACTCGTTTCAACGACCTTGGTCTGATGCCATCCGCCTCCTACATGACATCATGGACATCCACGAACGAGCAGCCGCACCTCTTGACCTACGCGTTCCCATGTAAACAGCAGTTGGTCTGACACGATGCGCAGGTGCCTGACCTTCTCCTTGCTCTGCCCGCTGGTATCGCCTTGGGCATTGTGCTCGGTCTGCTCGGCGGTGGCGGTGGACTCATTGCGGTGCCCCTGTTTGGTGCCATCTTCGGCTGGAGCATTGACGATTCCGGCACTGCTTCGATGGCGTGCATGCTGACTGGAAGTGCGGCTGCCCTGTGGGGCTTTCGACATCACAACCGCGTTCGCGTTCGAGTCGGTGTCACCTACGGACTTCTAGGCACTATCGGCGCGGTCGCCGGATCTCTGGCGGCATTTGCTATCTCCAACACGGTGCAGCATGTTGGCTTAGCCGGTCTACTCATCACATCGGGAACGCTGATGCTGCGCAAGGCGCGCGGACTTCGTAAGCCTTCAGACATGGCAACACCAACTCGGCATGACCAAGCTCGAGTGCGACCCTCCGTTGCGCTTGTGGCAACGGGCATCGGCGCTGTCGTGGGTCTGTTCGGCATCAGCGGCGGTTTCCTCACCGTGCCGGCACTCGTGACAGTAGCTGGCCTAGCAGTTCCCGAAGCCACTGCGACGGCACTGCTGGTCGTGATGATCAACGCAACGACGGCTCTCACCGCTCGTGCGGGACATGTGACACATATCGGCACAGTTGCACTTCTGGCGGTCGCCACTGGAATCGGAGCGCTACTTGGTGCGCGTTTCTCACGTCGAGCAAGTGCATTCGGATTAGCACTTGGCTTTGGCATGTTGATGCTGCTCATCGCTGCCTGGGAATTGCACATGGCCATCGGTGCTGCCTGAGTCACGTTAGTTTGTTATCGCCAGTCGGGCGTACTCGTCACCGTTCACAATTTCACGTCAGCGCTCCACAGCATCAGTCAAGGCTTTACTGCAGTCAAGGCGCGGAAAATTCGGCAGTTGCAAACACAAGTTGCATGGACATGAAACGACCTACGTAGTCAATGTGCACTAGCCCAGGGCTTCAAGCTGAGCAGGCACCGGCATTACGCCACAGCATTCGGCATGAGCGAGTAACAATCGACCTACGACTTGTAGTCGTGTGCGAGCCAGCCCTGCTTCATGGTTCGCATGCAGATGAGGAGCAGCGTCATGAGTACATCAATTACTCGCTTTGTTGTCGGGTGGGATAGTTCCCCTGCTGCGAGCGCAGCCTTGGATTGGGCGCTTGACCGTGCCAAGGAAATTGGGGCCAGCGTTCATCTTGTGCATGCAGTCTTGGCGGTGCCGCCCGTGCCCTATGGAGACATGCCGCTGGACCAGGGAATCTACGACGACATCGCCAACGCCATTCTTGCGTTGGGTTCGCAACGCGCTCACGAGCACGCACCAGATGTGCCGCTGACCACCGATCGGATGTACCGAGGCGTTTCAGGCGCGCTACTTGAAAGCGTGGCGCCAGGAGATGTGATTGCAATTGGGTCGCGAAGCCACGGAGGGTTTGCCGGGCTGCTAGTGGGCTCCACTGCGGTGCAGGTCACAACCCACTCTCCGGTGCCCGTGGTTGTGTTGCACGCACCCGGAACACGCACCGGTGCTTGGGATGCGCGCGGACCAATCGTTGTGGGCCTTGATGGCACAGAAGTCAGTCGAGATGCCTTGGAGTTTGCCCTCACACTCGCGGACCAATCCGGTGCCGCTGTTGAAGCAGTGCATGCTTGGACGCTGCCCCCAGTGGAACTTGTGCCACCGAACTTGCTAACGGCTGAACAGCAAGAAGCCATCTCGATTGAACATGAACGAGTTGCAGTTGAAGCAGTTGCAGGCGTGGGTGCTGAGTTCCCTGATGTGCACTTGACAGTGCGCGCTGTGCAAGGGGTGCCTCATGAAGTGCTGCTCAAACTTGCCGAGCGCGCACGTCTTGTGGTGCTCGGAACCCGTGGTCGCGGGGAATTTCGCGGCACGATTTTGGGTAGCACAAGCAACACGGTTTTACACCGCGCTGCGTGCCCCGTTGCTGTGGTCCGCCAGCATCATTGACATTCGTTGACATTGACGGGCTCTCAGAACGCAGGTTGATTCATCGCCACCTGTGCAATTCAACGTGATGCGAAGCCAACGATGCTTTCTTTCTCCTGAAATCCGTTGCCTCCTAAAGAGCGGCGATGACACCTGACCGTCGCCGAACCTCAGGGCACCTCCCAAGCGTGACGTGTGGTCGGTTTTGCCAGGTGGCATCGTCTGTCTGCCCAGCACTCACTCCACGTTGGTGCTGCCCTAGGCTGCCCTCTCGTGGCCAATGGCAACGGCGTAGAAGCCCGGTATGACCGAATCGTGTGGATTGACTGCGAGATGACCGGGCTTGACCCACAGCGCGATCTCATCGTGGAAATTGCCTGTGTGGTGACAGATGCCGAACTTGTGGAACT
>RGCY01000117.1 GCA_009918865.1 Actinomycetota bacterium | reverse complement strand
GTGGGGAAGTGGCACATAGTCAATGAGTTGACCTTCGTGGTCGTGCACCGCACGCTCCGCTTCGACCGGGTAGTCCGGGTAGCCATTGGCCTTAACTAAGCCGTGCGAGACATCGATGCGGAAACCATCCACACCACGGTCGAACCAGAAACGCAATGTGTCTTCAAACTCGGCGTGCACATCAGGGTGGTCCCAATTCAAATCAGGTTGCGATGAATCAAAGATGTGCAGGTACCACCATCCGGAGTCACCACCGTCGCCGTTCTTGATTTGAGTCCACGCATTTCCACCAAAAACGCTGCGCCAGTTATTCGGTGGTTCTTCACCATTCGCGCCGCTGCCGCGAACACAGTGGTAGCGCGCCCAGGCATCGCTACCAGGTTCTGTTAACAAGGCCTCTTTAAACCAGCGGTGCTCCCACGATGAGTGATTAGGAACGATGTCGAAGATGACCTTCAAACCGTAGTCATGGCAATCACGAATGAGTGCTTCCACTTCCGCCAGTGAGCCGAACACTGGGTCGATGTCGCGGTAATCCGCAACGTCGTACCCACCGTCGAGCAGCGGCGAGACATAAAAAGGGTTGAACCAAATTGCGTCCACACCAAGATGGGCGAGATATGCCAGCCGGCTGCGCGCACCGCGCAAGTCGCCGTGGCCATCGCCGTTGCTGTCCGCGAATGAACGCGGATAAATCTCGTAGACCACCGCATGGCGCCACCAATCCGACGGGTGCGCATCTGCCGGAATGCGATGTGAAAGGTCACCCTCGGGGGCAAATCGTTGCGCAGGCGTGTCGGTGGATTGCCCGGCAACACTGTGGTCAGTCTGGGTGGGCACATGGTCGGTGATGTTCGTGCTCGTCATGGTCGCGCAGCATTGCATAGTCGCGGCTTGCACGTGGTCGCGGCGGTATCGCGTTTTCATGTCTCGCAGGAGCATCTAAGGCAACCTTTGTGCAAACGCTTTCAATCTGTGCGGACAACTCCTCCAAATCGCCCGAATTTCGTTGCCATTCGCGATACCGTCATCTCAGTCGGTGCTGCATACGCTCGCCTCACGCTCGCGAAGTGCAGCCCATGTCTTGCGGAGGTCAAGATGGACGACTTGCGAGAGCCAGCACAAGCACCCACTGTTGCCTGTCCAAGTTGTCAACGCACCTTGACATTGGACGCAGGTTCGACCGACACCGTCTGCACCTGCGGATTCACCGCCGCCACCTCTTTCCTCGTGGAGGCTGATTACCTTCGCCGCGGAATTCCCCAGTGGCAGCAACGGCTTAATGAATTAGACCGAATGATTGCCTCGGGTGAGCGACCAACAGCGGTGGCTCCAGTGTCACATGGACCAGCTGCCTACCAAATCATCTTGGCTGTGGGTGGATTCCTCATCGTCGCTGGTATTGCTGCCTTCAGCGCCATCATCGAAAGCGCGTGGGCTCTACCAATTCAAGCCGCACTCATTCTCGGCACTGGTTGGGTCACGATTCGTTTGCGCGAGCGCATGAGTGCCACGTCATCGGCCATGGCTTTAGCCACGGCCGGCGCATGGTGGTTCATGTTGTTCTGGATTTCCATGGCATTTAGTGACGGCGATTGGTGGGCCTTCGACCTGTGGTTCCCCACAACCGCAACCGGCACTACTGCAGCAGTGTTGCTCATCGCAGGAATATCCGCGCGCGTGCGTGTGTGGACAGTTCTCGGCGCGGTCTTTGCATCACTGACTCCAGTGCTCGCATCAGTGTGGGCAGTGATGACATTGAACGGTGCCACATCACTCAACCATGGTCTGGCCAACGCGGTGGTGGGTGCACCGCTGGGTGTGCTGGCATTGCTGGCATTCCAACGGCGACTGCGCTTCTTCCCCGAAGGCCACATTGGTCAGTTCATCGTTGCAAGCGTCGCGGGCGTCACGTCTGCGATCTACACGTTGGCATCCATGCCATGGATACCAGCGTGGAGTGTGTGCGTTGCTTGGGGTGCCACCTATCTGCTGTTCGCTTGGATTGCGCACTCCAATGAACGCACGCGTATGGCAACTCCGGCGCTCATTCCACTGGCGTTGGCCGCCACTGCTGGATTCACATTCCTGACACTGTGGGGTTGCGTTGCGCTCTACGCACTCGCGCTCGCACTTCTGTTAGCGCGCCCTGAGACATCATGGGCAAAGCCGTGGAGTGTGCTCATCGCTTACCTCGCATGGCTCATCGTGGGAAACATCGCGTTCACTGATCTGGTGGAACGCACCCACATGTGGTTCACGCTGGTGATTTCCGGTGTCACGGCAATGGTGTTGGTGTGGCTATCGCCGCGTGAACGTCGTGCCTGGCTGTTGATTCCGGCATGGCCAATCAGTTTGGTGGCTGTGGGTCAAGCACTAGACCTTGCGAATGCAAAAAGTCTTGAGCAGTTCACGCTGCCATTCTCGGTCATCACATTGGGATTGGGAATGATGGCGCTTTCGCTCGTGCCACGACTACCCAGTGTGGTGTGGATTGGCCCGGCCGCCATCATTGGATTGATTCCCTCCTGCTTCGCGGCATTGGGCACATCGCCGGGCACACGATTCTGGCTTGTGCTGTCAGCCACCGTCCTGATGCTCATCATCGGCACACTCATGAATCTTGGTGGTCTGTTGCTTACAGGAACAATCGCGGCAGTCATCGTCGCATTCCAACCATTGTCGGATCCCAACAGTTCCATTCCAAAGTGGGTGTCGTTTGCGGCAGCAGGTGTGGTGCTGGTGCTCGTGGGTGCGCGATTTGAGTCAATTCGCTCAAGCATCACGGCGGATAAGGCGCGCGAACGCATTGCCATGCGGTAATTGCGCCCCATGAGACTGCCGACTCACATGCGTGGCAGCGTGTTCACCATGGCAAACGCGGCTGAGTGAAGGTAGTCCCAAAATTCGCGCGCAACGTCGGGTGCGACATCGTGCGCGGCTGATGCCGACTGCCAGGCCCGTGCTGCACAAGCAAGCCAGCGGTCTCGCGCATCTGGGTCAATGACAAACGGCGCATGTCGCATGCGCAAGCGAGGGTGACCTCGCTCATCACTGTAGGTGCTCGGGCCACCCCAATACTGCTCAAGAAACATCCGCAAGCGTCGCTGCGCACCTGCCATATCTGTTTCGGGATACATCGCGCTGAGCACTGGGTCAGCCGCGACACCGGAATAGAACTCGCGCGTGAAGTCTTCAAAAAACGCCGCGCCACCTAATGTCTCAAACGATGCGTGAGACTGGGGAGCATCACTCACCGCGGCGGCTCCGGTTTGCGCACGACAGGTAGCGCCGGCACCACAATCTCGGCAGCATCAAACGCATGCTTCAACGCCAGCCGCAGTTCCCGTTGCACTGGCATCAAGGCTTGTGGGGTGGTGCGCGCAATGACGCGCAAGAAGATTGCCTCACCGCTGACTGATTCCACGCCAGCGAAAGTTGGCTCTTCAATAAGGCCGTCGTCAAAAGTGAAGGCACTCAATGCGGTCTGCACAACTTGTTGTGCCAGATTCATATCCGTGTCGTATGCCACCGGCATGTCAACGATGGCGACGCTGTATCCCTGGCTTCGGTTGCGCACCCGCAGAATCTCGCCGTTGCGCAACCACACAGTTGCGCCATCAATGCCACGCAACCGCGTCACACGCAGACCCACATCCGTGACCGTGCCGACGACACCATCGATATCCACCACATCGCCAACGCCGAATTGATTCTCAATCACGATGAAAATGCCTGCGAGATAGTCCTTCACCAACGTTTGCGCACCAAAACCCAACGCGACACCCGCGATTCCGGCGCTCGCGAGCAGTGGACCAATCGCCACGCCAAGCATGTCTAGCGCGATAAGCCCGACCGTCACCCAGATGGCTGTGGCGACGATGTTACGCAGCAAGTGACTCACCGTGGCGGCACGCTGGGTGCGCCGGTCTAAGTCAGAGTCACTCGACTCTAGGTTCATAGCGCCGTTCTTCAGATTCAAGTGCGGCACTTTCGCCACAGTCGCGGCGAAGCGGCGGATGACCCGTCCGATGATGAGTTGCAGCACCCATGCCCCAAGCAGCAGCAGAGTTATGCGTAGCGGAGTTCCGAGCAGGAAATGCAGCACGTCGTCTCGCTTCATAGGCACCTCCCGGGCGCGCAGTTCTTTGGGAAAACTCCGTCTTTTGCGCCGCCGAACTATCGAACAGGAACAGCCTAGGGCTCTAAGGTTTCCTCCCGTGGATAGCCC
>RGCY01000116.1 GCA_009918865.1 Actinomycetota bacterium | reverse complement strand
GTGTATCGCGAACTGCGCACCCGAGTGAGCGATGTCAAGGGCGGGTTTCTCGGTGTACTGGTGCAGCCCCTCGGACTGATTGCCATCTGGACCACATTTTTGACTGTGCTGAATGTCCACCGAGGTGGCAGTCTGAACGTGGTGCTTTTTCTGGGGTCTGGTATTGTACTATTTACGATATTCAGCCAGATTACCAACCGCAGCATCAACGCCATGGAAGCCAACGAGGCGTTGTTGTTTTACAAACCAGTCAAACCCATCGACACTGTCATCGCCCGGACCATCTGCGAAACAGGGCTGTACACGTGTTGTCTGCTGGTGATCTGCGTGGGCAGCTGGGTGGTGCTCGACCAGGTGGTCATGCACGACTTGGGCCTGTTTTTTTTCACAATTCTACTTGCAGCAACCATTGGATTTTCAACCGGCTTGCTGTTCATGGTTGTCGGGCACACAGCACCCGGGTTTAAAAGTGTAGCTCTTTGGATCCCACGCATTCTCTGGATTCTCTCTGGTGTTCCTTTCCGCTATTGGCTTTTCCCACCGTGGAGCCACGGCTTTTTTGTCTGGAATCCGCTGATGCATGTCATCGAACTGAACAGGGCATCGATGAGCGCAGACTACTTCACCCCAAACGCCAATCTGCAATATGCGGTGATTTACACCATCTGCCTTTTAACATTCTCCCTGTGGGTATACAACAACAATGAGAACAAGCTTCTAACCCTATAAACCAAGCTGCAACGACAAAGATGATCGAAGTCAGCAACCTCACCAAAAGCTTTTACTACCAAGGCAAGAAGACAACCATCTTCCGAGATTTGAGTTTTCGGATCGAGACTGGCGAATCCATTGCCATCCTCGGTGCCAACGGAGCAGGCAAAAGCACCTTGTTGCGCATCCTGGGTGGCATTGACCTTCCCGACAGCGGCAGCATCCACTCAGACCGCAGCATCTCATGGCCGGTGGGCCTTGTGGGCGGCTTCCAGGGCAGCCTCACCGGTCGTGAAAACGTGACTTTCGTGAGCCGTATCTATGCCGACAAAACCTCAATCGCCGATAAGGTGCGCTACGTGGAAACATTTGCCGAACTAGGAGTGTACTTTGATCGACCGTTCAAAACCTACTCAAGCGGCATGCGCTCCAGGGTAACCTTTGGGCTCTCAATGGCCTTTGATTTTGATGTGTATCTGATCGATGAAGTAACAGCAGCTGGCGATCAGCGGTTTCGAGAAAAAAGCAAGCAAGTGTTACTAGAGCGCAGGCAGAATGCTGACTTTCTGATGGTTGACCATAACCTGTGGGGTCTGAAACTGCATTGCGACCGAGCCTTCTTGCTCGACGGTGGTAAGATTGAAACGTTCTCTGATATTGACGAAGCCGTCGCCCTGCACACCGAGAGGCTGTTGGCAGCCCCAACCCAGCGGGGCATGGAAACCTGACAGATCAGCAAAGTCATCCCGCTCTTTGATTGACACCCGTCCTCGTGCCACGACCACCATGCTTGACGTTGATAATTTCAATCCCCTCAACCGGTTTCTGCTGAAGAAAGACGACGGCACCGCGGTGGTAGAGGGAGAGGCGGCTCGAAGCGATGCCAAGGTGGTGCCGATCAAGCCACGCCGAGAGCTGGCCTCACGGTTGAAGGGGCTGTCAGTGACCCAGCTGTTGCTGATCCCGGTGGCTCTGTCGGCGGTCTATTTCTACGGGATAGCCCGCGACCGATACGTGACGCGATCAGATTTTGTGATCAGAAAAGCTGAAGAAACAGACACCGCCCTCAATGGCACAGGCCTCGCCAGCCTGCTGGGTCGTGGAAATCAGCTATCGATCGAAGATGCGCGCTTTTTAAAAACCTACCTGCAGTCTCCGCAAGTGTTGTCTGACCTAAGGAGAACGTTTGATCTTGATGACGCCTATGCGCGCAACAGCAGCGATCCCTTTGCCGGCATCCAGCCCGGCCTATCCAACGAAAAAAAGCTGGCTTTCTTCAAAAAACAGGTTGCAGTGAGCCTCGATGAACTGTCGGGGGCTATTGTCTTGCGAACAGTGGGTCTGACCCCCGAAGCGTCATACAGGCTCAACAAGTTTATGCTGGCCAAGAGCGAAGAATTTGTCAATCGACTCAACCAAGACATCAGCATCAAGCAGCGCGACTTTGCAGAATCAGAACTGGTGCGTGCGCGAGAGAAATTAGATCTCACAAAAAACAAGCTATTGTCCTATCAACAGTCGAACACAGTCATTGATCCAAAGGGTGAAGCCGAGCTGTCAGTGCAAACGATTGGCAAGATGCAAGAGAAGTTGATCGAGCTACGGGTCCAACTCGCCACCCTCAAGCTACAATTTAAAGATCCGCAAGACCCTGAAGTGGTCGCCGTTGCCGATCAAGTCAAAGAGCTTGAGAGGCAGATCGAAAAAGAACGCCGCTCTGTCGTGTCATCAAAGGGTCGAAACCTGACCAAGAAATCAGCAGACATCCTCAAGCTCGAGTCAGACGTAGCCTTCGCCGCTGATACGTACAAGCTGGCGCTCACAGCGGTCGAAAAAGCGAGGGTCGAGAGCAAACGGCAGCAGAAGTTCATGGCGCTGCTGTCGTTACCGCAACGCCCTGAAGACCCTGAAGGCAGCTGGAAAAGCAAGGGCTTCTTCACGGTGCTGGCCACCTGTGCCGTTGGCTTCAGCCTCACCAAGTTTGTGCTGGGCATGCAGGCGAGCCATCGTCAATGAGGTGGTTGCGTCACTGGCTGGGGCTGCACATTCGAAGCGACTGGCATTGGCAACACGAGAGCACGCACCCCGCCCTGGTGCTGCAGCGACCGCCGCAGCCGGGCTGGTACATGCTCACGGTCACGCTCAAGGCAGAGCAGCAACGCTGCTACGGGGTGTTTAACGGCACACAGTCACGCCTGCTCATCAGCAACCGACGCCGACGGCGGCTGGTGCGGGTCGCGCGACGGGAAGCCCGGTTTGCGCTGCTGGGGGTGAACGGGTGTGTGGCGATTGAAGAACTGCGGCTGGTGCGGCAGCCCTTCTGGAGGGTGAAGCGGCTGCTGAGAGGCAAACTGCTGGCACTGCACCCAGCCTATCCAGCCAGCACCATGCCATCGCAACCGCTCAACAAGCTGTGGTGCGACTACAACAGGCTGGTGGGCCGGCGGGTGCATGCCTTGGTCGGCTACGACGCCTGGATTGAGCAGGTAGAACGGCCAAGCCTGCACGGAGACGAACCCTCAGATACACCCACCCTGAGCTTCGCCATCTGGCTACATGGCGACCGGAGCGAGCACGACGCCTGCGAACGCTCCATTGCCAGCTTGGAAGGGCAGCTGCGGGGAGATTACCGCTTGCTGGACCGAGACCAACAACTGGAAGGTGGTGACCTCCAATGCTGGGTTGTGTTGCTTCGGGTGGGCGATGTGCTGGCGTCTCAGGCACTGCAGCGACTGGCGATGGTGATCGGTGCCCACAGCGAGGTGGCAGTGGTTTATTCCGATGAAGACCGCATCAGCCAAACCGGTCGCCGCCACAGCCCTCAGTTCAAGCCGGCGTGGAATCCAGATCTGCTCTACAGCGATCCGCACTATTCAAACAGCTGGTGTCTGCGGAGTGATGTGTGCCTCACCGCCTGTGAAAGCTTGCAAGCCGATGTCCAACAAGCTGAGCTCTACAGCCTTGTGCTTGAGGCCACCCATCTGGTGAAGGCCGAACAGATCGTGCATCTGCCCGAGGTGCTGTACCACCACGCCGATGCAGACGACGGGGCGCGGGGTTCGGCTGCATCGGTGGCTACGTTACAGCGGTTCCTCGAGCGACATCAACAACGAGCAGATGCAATAGTCAGACCCGGTGGTGGACATGTGCTGCATTGGCCGCTGCCGGCAGAGGCGCCGTGCGTGAGTGTGATCATCCCGACGAGAGATCAAGGCAAGATGTTGCGCCGCTGCATCGAGTCATTGACGAGCCACATCGACGACAGACTGGAGGTGGAGATCATTATTATGGACAATGACAGCCAGGAGGATGAAACCCTCGCCTATCTGGCTCATCTGAAGACATTGCCGAATTTTCAAGTGCATCGGTGCCCTGGAGAATTCAACTATGCAGCCATTAACAACCAAGGCGTGGGCCTGGCCAGAGGAGATCTGATCGCCTTCATCAACAACGACATCGAAGCCATCCATCACGGTTGGCTGTCAACCATGGTCGCCCATGCCTGCCGATTGGAGGTGGGTGCCGTGGGGGCCAGGTTGTTGTATGCCGATGGCACAGTGCAGCATGGGGGGGTGGTGC
>RGCY01000115.1 GCA_009918865.1 Actinomycetota bacterium | reverse complement strand
ATGAAAATGACCAACTGAAAGATATCTTGATCGTCGATTGTGGTATCGGATTTCCCTCAGCCACAGAGCTGGGAGTCGATCTACTCATCCCAGACATCCGCTATCTCCTCGATAAAAAGGACAAGATTCGCGCAATGCTTTTGACCCATGGACACGAAGACCACATCGGTGCCGTGCCTTACCTGCTGCGGCTGCGTCCTGACCTGCCGTTGGTGGCGTCTCGGCTGACCCTCGCACTCGTGGAAGCCAAACTGGCCGAGCACCGCATTACCCCACGCTCTCTGGAAGTGAAGGAAGGTCAAGTTGAAAAACTCGGACCCTTCACCTGTGAATTCATTGCGGTCAACCACTCAATCCCCGATGCGCTAGCCGTTGCTGTGCGCACATCCGCAGGTGTGGTGCTTCACACCGGTGACTTCAAAATGGATCAGCTACCCCTTGACGGGCGCATCACTGACCTGAACGCGCTCGCGCGGCTCGGCGACGCAGGTGTTGACCTGCTGCTTGTGGACTCAACGAATGCAGAGGTTCCTGGATTCGTTACGAGTGAACGGGAGATTGAACCGGTTATTGATTCAGTGTTTGCGCGAGCCACTGGGCGCGTCATCGTGGCCTGTTTCGCATCACATGTCCACCGCGTTCAACAAATCATCGACGCGGCAGCAACTCATGGGCGCAAGGTGGCGTTGGTGGGTCGTTCGATGCTGCGCAATATGGCGGTCGCAAAAGACTTGGGTTACCTGCACGTGCCCGAAGGAATCATCGTGTCCTCGGAAGACGTGATGGACATGCCCGATGATGAAGTTGTCCTCATTTGCACGGGTTCGCAAGGGGAGCCGATGGCGGTGCTCTCGCGCATTGCTAATCGCAATCACGCGATTGAAGTTGATGAAGGTGACACGGTGGTGCTCGCATCATCACTGATTCCCGGAAATGAAAATGCGGTCAGTCATGTCATCAATGGGTTGACCAAGTGGGGCGCGAAGGTTGTGCACAAAGGCAATGCTCTGGTGCATGTGTCTGGTCATGCTGCACAAGGCGAGTTGACTTACCTTTACAACATCGTCAAACCTCGCCACGTGCTACCCGTGCACGGCGAATGGCGACATCTTCGCGCCCAGGCTCAGGTGGCGATGCGCACTGGCATCGCCAAAGAGAACGTGCTGCTGGCCGAAGATGGGGTCGTTGTGGACCTTGTTGATGGCCACGCTCGCATCACCGGCTATGTGCCATGTGGTTACGTCTACGTCGATGGTTCAAGTGTGGGCGCGCTAACCGACGCGGACCTCAAAGACCGTCGCATCCTTGGCGATGAAGGTTTCGTCTCAGTGGTGGTCGTGGTCGATCTCGTGGGGCAAAAAGTGGTTGCTGGTCCCGATATTCATGCGCGCGGTGCGGCTGAAGATGGGGCGGCTTTCGATGAGGTCGTGCCCTTGGTTCGTGTTGCCGTTGAAGAAGCACTGCGCCGCGGCGTGACCGACCGGTACGAGCTATCCCAAATTGTCCGCCGCACGCTGGGGTCGTGGGTGGGCAAGAAACTGCGCCGCAAACCAATGATTGTGCCGATGGTCATTGAGGTGTGAGCGGCGCGTGATACACGCGTGTGTCGGCTGCGCACCGTAGGTTGACCACATGGCCACCACCACCAAACGCCCACCCGCAAAGCGGGCATCTGGTCGTGCTGGTGGTAGCCCTTCCCGACCCGGGCCGGTGATGCGTGCGCTACGCGCCTGCGGGCGAGCCGTGGGCTGGGTGTGGCAGATGATTGCTCGTGGGCTGGGCGGAATCGTGCGCCGGCTGAGTTCAGATGCACGCGAGTTGGACCCGGCACATAGCCGCGATGGTGTGGGACTTGCTTACCTGCTCTTGGCGCTCATCACTGCCGCAGTGACGTGGTTCGGCACGCGTGGATTCATCGGGGCGTTCGTTGACACTGTGGTGGTGGGTGGGCTTGGTCGCCTCGCCGTGGTGGTGCCACTGTTCCTTGCGGCTCTCGCGTGGCGGTGGCTCCGTCACCCCGATGATGTTGTGGGAACGGGACGCATCAGCATCGGCGGTGGTCTGCTGCTCTTGTGCAGTGCCGGCCTTGTGCACATCAACCGTGGGCTACCCGAGCCAATTGACGGCATTGCGGCCATGCGCAGTGGTGCCGGGTGGATTGGCTACCTCATCTCGGTGCCGATGCGTGCCGGAGTTGGCGTTCCAGTCACATGCGTCATCCTTGCGCTGCTTGCGTTTTTCGGTCTGTTGATTTTGACAAGCACGCCATTGGCGCAGATTCCGGCGCGGTTGCGAGCCGGGTGGTCGTTTGCGGGCCGGGCGGCTCGCAGAGTTCGTCCTGCGCAATCAGTTGATGACGACATCGATCGCGTTGGCGATGAACCCTTTGAGAAGGTTCTTGCTGAAGTTGACGACGAACCCGAGACTGACATCGCATTCGCGGTTGACGAAGCCGATGATGAACGAGCGGAAGTTGTTGACACTGACGGTGACCTTGTGGCGCCGCTCGCGCATACACCGTTGACTGCCGGCTCGGCATCTGACCTCACTGCGCCGATTCCAGTTGTGGACCCCGATGCCACCGGCGTTATTCCGGTTGTTTCTGCCTCTGGTGCAGTGGGGGCTGCCGCCGCAGGTGCCGCTGCGGCTAACGAACAACTCACGCTTCGCGCGCCTTATGAACTACCTGGTCCCGGCCTACTGAAACCCGGACCACCCGCAAAAGAGCGCACCAAGGCCAACGACGCTGTGGTTGCATCCCTGACGAGTGTGCTCGACGAGTTTGGTGTGGATGCCACAGTCACCGGTTTCATGCGCGGACCAACGGTCACTCGATACGAAGTTGAACTTGGACCTGGGGTCAAGGTGGAACGGGTCACGGCGTTGACGAAAAACATCGCCTATGCAGTAGCCAGCGCTGACGTCCGCATCATTTCGCCGATTCCTGGGAAGTCTGCAATTGGTGTTGAGATTCCGAATAGTGACCGAGAGATTGTTTCCCTCGCTGATGTGCTGCGAAGTCGGAATGCAGCGGCTGACTTGCATCCGCTGATTGTTGGCTTGGGTAAAGACGTTGAAGGTGGATTTGTGTGCGCGAATGTCGCGCGCATGCCGCACGTGCTCGTCGCGGGAGCCACCGGCTCTGGAAAGTCAAGTTGCATCAATTCACTCATCACGAGTGTGTTGATGCGGTCAACACCAGATGAAGTCCGCATGGTGTTGATTGACCCTAAGCGTGTCGAACTTGCGCTGTACGAAGGCGTTCCGCACCTCATCACCCCCATCATCACTGACCCGAAGAAAGCCGCCGATGCTCTGGCGTGGGTGGTCAAAGAGATGGACCTGCGTTACGAAGACCTCTACACCTACGGCTTCAAACACATTGACGACTTCAACAAAGCGGTGCGCGCAGGCAAACTCACGCAAGCGGCCTCTGCCAAGCGACCACCATCGGTCTACCCCTATTTGCTCGTTGTGGTGGATGAGTTAGCGGACTTGATGATGGTGGCACCGCGTGATGTTGAAGATGCCATCGTGCGCATCACGCAACTTGCTCGTGCTGCTGGAATTCACTTGGTGTTGGCCACGCAGCGCCCCAGCGTTGATGTTGTCACTGGTCTCATCAAGGCAAACGTTCCGAGTCGGCTGGCTTTCGCCACGTCGAGTGTCACAGATAGCCGAGTCATCTTGGATCAGCCCGGAGCGGAGAAACTCATCGGTCAAGGTGACGGATTATTCCTACCCATGGGCGCTGGTCGCTCAATTCGTATTCAAGGTGCTTTTGTTCCAGAATCCGAAATTCGCGCCGTGGTCGCACACTGTCGCGCCCAGCAAGCCCCTGCCTACCGAGAAGACGTGTTGGCAAGTGCCGTTGCCACTCGTGACATTGATGGTGACATCGGTGATGACCTCGACTTGCTGTTGCAGGCGGTTGAGCTTGTTGTGAGCACGCAGTTCGGTAGCACCTCCATGTTGCAGCGCAAACTTCGCGTTGGTTTCGCCAAGGCTGGTCGGCTTATGGACCTGATGGAAAATCGAGGCATCGTTGGACCATCTGAAGGTTCCAAAGCGCGCGAAGTGCTGGTTCGACCAGATGACTTGCCGGCAGTGCTCGCTGACCTTCGCGGCTAGCCGCACGCTTTCTGCGCACCCACAGTCCGTTTATCGGACATGAACTGCAGTCCAGCCACATCACGCTGACGTTCGCGTGACCATGGATGGGTCATGGAGCACACCATCGGGACTCAACTCCGTCGCGCGCGTGAGCGTCGTGACTTAAGCATCGCGCAGGTCGCCGACGCGGTTCGGCTACGCCCAAGTGTGATTCAGTGGCTTGAGTCAGATGACTTC